>NZ_JBJZOJ010000085.1:0-27318 GCF_047200655.1 Streptomyces sp. MS06 | reverse complement strand
TCCAGGCGGAGCGGTTGCAGGCCGAGCTGGAGGCGGGACCGGCGGCGCACGGCTGGATCGAGGATCAGCGGTGGACCCTGGCGAGGGTCGCGGAGCTGATCCATCGCCTGTTCGGCTACCGGTACACCCCGCGCGGGGTGTCGTATCTGCTGCACCGGCTGGGCTGGTCACCGCAGGTCCCGGTGCACCGGGCGGTCGAGCGGGACGAGCAGGCCGTTGCCCGGTGGCGGACGGAGCAGTGGTCACGGGTAAGAGGTCGGCCCAGCTCCTGGGCGCGTGGATAGTTTTCGAGGCCGAGGCCGGGCAGGATCTGAAGCCCGGCAAGGGCCGGACCTGGTCGCGGCGGGGCCGGACGCCGCTGGTCAGGGTGACCGGGAAGGGATCGGGCCGGGTCTTGATGGCCGGGTTGGTCTGCGTCAGACCGGGCCGCGAGACCAGGCTGATCTACCGGACGCAGACGTACCGGGGCCGTACCGGCGAGAAGAAGGGCTTCCGGGCCCGTGAGTTCGCGGACCTGCTGACCTCCGCCCGCCGGCAGCTCGGCGGTGCCCCGCTGATCGTGGTGTGGGACAACGCCAGCACCCACCACGCCAAGCCCTTACGGGAGTTCTGCAACCGCAACAGCGACCGGCTCACCATCGTCAAGCTCCCGCCCTACGCACCCGACCTCAACCCCGTCGAAGGCGTATGGGCCCACCTGAAGAAGTCCCTGCCAACCTCGCACCCCGCACGATCGACGACCTCACCCCGCTCGTGAAGAACCGCCTACGCGCCATCCAACGCCGACCGCAGATCCTCAACGACTTCATCGCCGGGACCGGACTCGGACTGGAGCCCCCGTAGCCCGTCACCCTGCCCTTTCAACCTCAACGGCAAGAAGGATGGGCGTCCCGCCAGCCAGTGAGGCTGCTATGAGGACTCGAACGCCCTGCGCATCACGAGACGGTTCAGCGTGACTGCCTTTGCCATTCAGTCCGTGGAATCCGCCCTTCCCTGGAGTCCCCACATCGCTCAGCCCAATCCTCGCAAACGAAAATTGGACGACTCAGCACCACATCATCAACACGCTGGACTCTTAGGACAATTCCAAGGGATTCCGAAGATGGATCCCAGTACTCGGAATAGAGCAAGTCAAGGCCACGGGATTCCACATATTCCGAAAACTGCATTTCGAGTTCAGACGGCACGCGACTCACCAAGCGCAGCCCATCAAGAACGACCTGCGGCCCGTTTCGCGCATCAACTGCAACGGCAGCCAGCCTTCCACTCTCTTCATAATATGCCGACAAAGACGATGAGGGCATCATGGGGTTGGAATTACGCAAGATGAAGTCGGCCCTCGCGACATGACCCGACACGCCATTAGTCGAGGAAGATACGAGCATGGTCTCACGCACGGCGCACTCAGCCTCCTCGTGACTCATACCAAACCTGAGCGGACCAGCGCCTTCGAGAGGGGCGGCCTTCCAAACTCCGCGCTCAACGTCACTGAGCGCTTTCCACTGCGCTACCAAGACAGCCCCTCTCGTCGGCTTGAGCTCATCAGCCCGTGGCTCCGTGCGGAGCCATGCCGTGTATCAGCTCACATTTTTGCAAGATCCCTTCGGCGTCACGATACCAGATCCTCATACTTCTACCTTGTTCGAGAAGGGCCGGAAGGACATTAGAACATCCAGCTCCACCCTCTCCGCCGCAGATGTATTTCTGGTCTATCACGACGTTTGAGGATTCGACGTCATTGTCGTTCATCCACAGGGCGACCTTGGGCTCAGCATGGTCCGCAGAAGCCCACTTCACGTAACTGGGCTTTCCGAAAGCACGCTGAAGAACGCTATTCGCCCTAGCGGAAACAGCATCTCGGCCACTCGAAATTTCCGGACCAATCGGCACTCCGTGAGCATCTGTCGGAACTGCCGTCGTCTCGTGCTTACCTTCAAGGCTATCCCGGACCGCCGAGATGTTGTCATCGCAGTTATGAACGAGGACCGGGGTGCTGCCAGCCTCCACATAGTACGTGTGGAAGGCGTGCCGTTCCGGCCTGCGTTTTCGCAGGTGAGGGAGGAATCAACGGTCCGTCGGCGTCCGTCGATGTGCGCTGGAGTGCGTCCCGGTTGCCGCTCCGTCAACGTTGCCGTCAAACGCCTGGGCTGCCGTTGACGACTGCCCACAAGAGCGGAATCACCAGAATTCTGGAGCCCTCCTTGACCTCAGGCATCGACCCTTCCCGAAGTCACTCAACGTGTCAGAGCGATCCTTCGTGGTAGTCGCCTATAGAGACGTCGTGGATGATGGAACGCCAAAAGCTATCCGCAGGCACCACACACATGGGGTCGACGCCTTCGAGTCCATCCCTGAGATCTCGGGCAGCCGCTTGCTTGGCCTCCGCAAGTCGCGGAGGCATCACATTCTTAAGCGAATTGATGATGTTCTGCTCTGCGTGGATTTTCCCTTGCGAGCGAGCCACAACCACGCCCATATCTTCCCCCGTTTCCGGGTGCCTCAGGAGAGCTGCTGCGTAGTTGTTGTCCTTATTTTTGGCGGCCAGGCGCGCCCTTTGCACTGCTCGACTCAGCCGTGTTGAACCGTACTCGACCTCGTTACAGTTGTGGACGAGGACCGGCGTGCTGCCTGCCTCCACATAGTACGTGTGGAAGGCGGGCCGTTCATGCCTGCGTTTTCGCAGGTGAGGGAGGGATCAGCGATCCGTCTGCATCTGTTGATGTGGGCTGGAGCGCTTCCCGGTTGCCGCAAGGGCGATTTCAAAGACGGCTTTTCCTGGGTCTGTTCAGCGCTCGAGGCGAGCTACCGAACCATCGAACATCGGGCAGCTTTTCAATCTACCTCAATCCCTGCCAGGTAGTCGATGAACCCTTCCAAGAATTCTTCGAAATCACCGTTATTTATGCAGCAATCATCAAACTGGCCGTACATGTCATCGATCTTCACATGTCCCTCATCCACGCGTTCAACGCTAGCGGCGGGCGTACCCAATACGTACCCCTCGCCAAACTCCCGCGCCATTCGCCTCCATTCACGAAGATAAGTCGAGGCGCTCTGCCGACTGAGCCCGAACGGGAGAATCAGTGTTTCAAGCGCGAGAACAGTATTTTCGGGGATTTCGGGCACGGCTGACAGCGTAATCAATTCCTCGCTGTCCACTTCAAAGAACCATGAGGTATCAGTCACGGTCTACTTCCCTTTCGGAAAGAAGGTTGACGGCGTATAGGAGCCGTCGGCGAGCTTCTCCAGGAATCCGATCATCTTCACGCCTTTTACAGTGTGTGTGACCATGGTGCCGCCGCGCTTGTATATCCCCCAGGGCTCCGGCAAAGTCGTCTGATGGTGCTGTGACGTGGGGCTTTGCCGGTGGTTGATGTACGCGGGCGTGTTCCGGTCGGGTTGGATGGAGGTTCCTACGCCGTCCGTCCGCCCGAGGGAACAACGCCCGCGCCATGTCATCGTCTCGCATCCCCGCGCCTGTCCGCACTCCCGTCCCGGATCAAGAACTGCTCGTCGAGGTGTTGGCCTCGATCCGTCAGCTGGGGTTGGTCGTTGATCAGCTCGGCGGTTCGCCCGTAATGTCCTCTGCTGTTCGAGGGTGGGCCATCGCGTGACGCTGCGGGGTGCGCCGGGGTTCCACGTCTCCCGGGGTGGTGCAGTCCTCTCCTCTCCGGTTCTCGTTGAGGCGGGTGCTGGTGGGTCAGGTGGCGGCCGGGAGACTGGTCAGCCGCCGCCAGGCGGTGGTGAACGCGTTCGCCCAGGGCCAGGTGCGCTCGATCCGTAGCCATCGACGGCGGGCGTGGGTCGCGAGGCGGGCCGGGAGGTGGTAGAGCCGGAAGCGGATGGTGTCCGGCTCGGCGTCGGCCAGGCCGGGGTGATCGTGCAGGGTGAGCAGGCGGAGCCAGGCGTCCAGGTCGGCGGCGAGATTCGCACTCAGCATCCATGCCTCGTTGATCTGCCAGGACTTGGAGGGCAGGTTGTGCAGGCCCATCGCCTTGTTCGCTTTCACCTGGTCCTCGACCACCGCGTGGTGGCGGTGCAGGACATCCAGCCACTGGATCTGATGGGAACCGGGGATCCGGGCCATCCTGGAGATGTTGGTGGCCATCGCCCAGCCGGCACGGAAAGCCGCCGGCTCCCTGGAAGCCAGGGCCATCCTGCCGCCCTCACGCCAGACAGCGTGCCAGGCGTACGCCGACTTCCGCGACACCCGTAACCGGCGGGCCACCTCCGGCGGCCGCACCCCCTGCCCGAACATCTCCGCGGCCTCGAAGCGCACCGCCTCACGCCTCGCCCGCCCCGCAGCGGTCAGACCGCCACCATCCGCGTACCTCATGACGAGGATGTAGCACAGCCAACGCCCGCTGTCACCCCACCCTTTCAACCTCAGCGTCAGCGCTGCCGTCAAGACACCCAGAGTCACTGTCGCCTCCAACAAACCCCCGAGCAGGCGTACTCAAGTACCCAAACTCAAGCGAGTCCCGCCTCATTCAGTAGCTGCAACCACTGGTCGCCTTCGCCTAGCGGAGTAATTTCTCTGTATCGAGGCCCGAATACAAACTCCGACAAGAAGGAGGTCAAACTGTCGGTGCTTTGATGAAACTCCGGAGACATCCACCACTCGACCCCTACATCCGGAAACATCCAGACAGAGCCATCTGCCTTCTTAATGAAGAAGGGTTCGTCATTGATGAGGCCGCAACAGAACCACTCCTCACGACCAAGACGTACTGGAGAGCCTTCGACCTGATCGGCATAGAACTGGAAATCTCCCACTGCCCCTAGCGCAAATACCGTGACGACGCCGAAGTTACCGCCGTCAACGATCCGCGCCGCCCGAACGAAACCATCGGGACACGAATCACCGGCATTCGCAACCGGCAGGCCTGCACCTACGCGGTTTTGAATGACCCACTCTTCCCGCACAGGAAGGCAGCGCCTTACCAGTTCGACGGCAGCGCTCAACCGATCGAAGTTCACGACTACCTTTCGATCCGGATCCTGATTGGCGTATAGTCAGGCAAATTTCTAATCTGTGGCCATATCTGACGAAGCCCTATCTCCTGATTGGTGAATCGATCCAGCATTTTGAGATTGCTCGCGTCATCGGCTCCTCCCAGTTGCAATTCATGCACGTGGTCGGGATCCATTCTGGTCAGGATCCTCTCCTTCAGCGCATCAGCGAACTCGCGGTTATTTTCACCGAACTGGTCGTACACCCGCCGAATCAGATCCGCCTTGTAGTTGGCTGTTACCGATCGGTCTCGCGCAACCGGATTAGGGGCCTTGAACAGCTTGCCTTGATCGCTGAGCTCCTGAAGGGCATCTGCCTTCTTATCAAACTCATGCCGCGGCATCCCTTCCCTGTAGCTAACCGTGACTTCAACCGGGTCGCAATTGTGTACGAGGACTGGCGTGGCCCCGGCCTCCACATAGTACGTGTGGAGGGTGCCGATGGTGAGGTCGTAGGTGATGGTGTGCGCGTGGTAGAGGCGGACACCGGTGACCTCGGCTGTGCCGGTCGGGGTCTGGAGGACGTCGCCGGTTTCGAGGTCCTTGGCCTCGACGAAGGCGGACTGGGTCTCGTCGTAGAAGGGGTGGTGGAACGTCGTCGTCAGGTGGGCGCCGACTTCGTCGGCGGCCGGCTGAGCGGCGGAGGCGGAGGCTGCCTGGGTCGCCGCGGTGCTGTGTGCCGCCGCGGCGTGGTGGGTGACCGCGGTGGTGTGGTCGGTGGCTGCGGTGGCCGGGGTCGTGGCGGTGAGGGTGGCGGCGACTGCGGCCGTGGTCGTGGCCAGGCCGACGGCCGCCTTGCGGGCCGCCTTCTTGGCGAACTTGCCGGCCAGTGCCTTGGCGCCGGCCTTCGCCGTCCGCTCGGCGGTGCTGCTTGCCGTCTTCCTGATGGTGAGGTCGACGAAGTCGTGGTCCGTCTTCGTGACGATCACGTCGGTGACCTTGTGGGCCTCCACGCCCTTGGCGCCCGGCACCGAGTTGGCGACGGTGTCGCCCACCTTGACCTGCGAAATGGCCTTGGTGGTGCCGTTGGCCATCAGTACCCGCGTGCCCGCAGTGAAGCTGTGGCACTCCTTCGGTTGCGCCCGTGTCCCCGCCGCCTCCGATTCCGCACGGGACGCCGCCGTGTCGGTGGCGTCGCGGGCTGCGGTCGCCTCGGCGTCCGCGGCGCCCTTGCCGAAGAGGCCGCCGACCGCGCGCATCGCCTTCGGTGCGACCTTGGCCAGGAGCTTGCCGCCGAGTTCGCCCAGCTTGCCGCCGAGCGCGCCGGCGAGGGCGCCGGTGACCGCGGAGACCGCGAACGCGCTGACGCTGCAGTCGCCGCCGCCGTTCTCGGCGCACTTGAAGCCCTGCTCGACCAGGGAGCCGGCCGCGCCCGCGATGGCCGAGCAGCCGACCGTGCCGACGCCCCAGGTGGCCGCCTCGCATCCGGCGAACACCACGGTGGACACCGCGAAGGAGGTGATGGCCGCCGCGTGGTTCTTGGCGTAGGTCGCTGCCGTCTTCGCGGCCACCACCGACACCTTGTAGGCGGTGCGGGAGACCGCGGCCACGGCGTGCCCGGCCTTGCCCGCCAGCTCTCCCAGCTTGTCGGCGGTCTTCTTGGCCTTGCGCACGACGCGGTGCACCACTTGGGAGGCCTTGTGGTACGCCGAGTGCAGCGCGTGCACCACGTGGTGGTACACGCTCCTCACGTGTCTGACCGTGTAGTGGTAGACGCGCTTCACGAAGTGGACCGTGGCCCGGTAGGCGTCGTAGACCTTGTGCACGATCTTGCGCGCGTAGTGCTTGGCCTTCTTCACGACCGTGTGCACGATGCTGCCGGCCGTGTGGTAGACCCGCGAGGCGATGCTCCAGGACCGGTGGTAGGCGTAGGAGGCGGCGCTCTTGACCTTGCTGGTGACCTTGTGCGCGGCGCTGCTGAGCTTGTGCGCGGCCTTGCAGACAAAGGACGGGCCCCAGCAGTGGCCGGAGGGGTCGTTGCCCGCCAGCGGGTTGTCGTTGACGTAGGCGAAGGGGTTCGCGGCGACCGAGTTGGGCACCGGGCTCAGCGAGACGCTGTCCTTGTTGAGGAACTGGCCGGTGTCCGGGTTGTACCAGCGTGAGGCGGTGCCCACGTCGCCGGTGCCGGGTTCCGTCCATCCGGACTGGTAGCCGAGGTGGCCGCTGAGGGAGGAGGTCGCCAGGACCTTGCCGAGCGGCGAGTAGGACGCGGATCCGGACAGGGCCGTCGCGCCCGAGGTGAACGTGCCGACCACGTCGTCGTGCTGGTCGGCCAGCGCCAGCACGCCGGTGCCGCCGCCCGGCTTGACGCCGATCACGCCGCCGGACGGGTCGTAGGTGTAGGTGGCGTCGCCGTCGGAGGCGATGGTGTTGGAGGCGCCCGAGTAGGCGAAGGTGCGGGTGGAGCCGCCGCCGGTGACCGTGTCGGTGATGTTCCGGCCGGTGGCGTCCAGGGTGTACGACTGGCTGCCGGCGACGATCTGGTTGCCGAAGGCGTCGGTCTGGAAGGCGACGGTGCCGCCGCCGGCCGAGGACTCCTGTGTCATCGCGCCGCGTGCCGCGTAGCTGTAGCTGTGCACGCCGTCCGAGGTCAGCTCGTCGCGGGCGTCGTAGGTGTAGACGTCGGCGCCGTTGCGGATGCGGTTGCCCGAGGCGTCGTAGGCGTACGTCGTGTCGGTGGTGCCGTTGTTCCAGGAGGTGAGCCGGTTCGCCCAGTCGTAGGTGTAGGTGTTGGTCGACGCGCCGGTCACGCCCGTGGTCGTCTTCGACGTCAGGTTGCCGTCGGTGTCGTAGCCGTAGGAGAAGCCGGCCAGGGTGGACGCGCCCTGCACCAGGGTGTCGCCGGTGAGCTGGTGGCGGCTGTCGTAGGTGAAGGTGCGGGTCTGGCCGGTCGAGCCGTACCTGACCGACGTGAGCTGGTTCAACTGACCGTAGGTGTAGGTCAGGTGGGTGCCGGTCGCCGCGTCGTCGAGGGAGGACAGGCGGCCGGCCGAGTCGTAGCCGTAGCCGGTGGTGCCCGCCGCGTCGGTGCGGGACAGCAGTTGCCCGTCGTCGCCGTAGCTGAAGCTGGACGAGCCGGCGGAGCCCGAGGTGGTCAGCAGGTCGCCGCGGTCGTCGTAGGTGAACGCGTCGTGGGTGGCGGCCTGGTGGTCGGCCGCCCCGGTGCTGCCCGCCTGGTCGGTGTCGGCGGACAGCACCCGGCCGTCGGCGTCGTAGGTGAAGTGGCGGGTGGCGGTGGCCGCGTCGGCGCCGCTGCCCGAGGTCTGGGTGAGCTGGCCCAGCGCGTCGTACGACATGGACGTCGTCACGCCGCCCGGACGGGTCACCGTGGTCGGCCGGCCGTCGGCGTCGTAGGCGTACGTCGTCGTGGTGTCCGCGGCCGAGGTGTAGGCGGCGGTGGTCGGCTCGATCACCTTCTCCGGCTGGCCCCACGGCGTGTACGTGTACCGCCAGGAGTTGCCGCGGCCGTCGGTGAAGCGGGTGCGGTGGCCGGCCGTGTCGTAGCCGAACGAGGTCGTGATCGACGTGGAGGCGTCGACCGGCTCGGTCTCCTGGGTGAGCGTGCCGGCGGCGTCGTAGGTGAAGTGGCTGGTGTGGCCGGCCGGGTCGGTGGCCGCGACGAGGTTGCCGACGCCGTCGTACTGCATCGACCGCTGCGCGAGCAGGTTGTCGCTCGCGTCGTACTGCTTGGCGAGGGTGGGCCGGCCCGCGGCGTCGTAGTCGGTCTCCGACCAGGTGCCGTCCGCGAGGGTCGTCTTCTGCCGGTTGCCCTGGAAGTCGTAGGTGTAGCTGGTGGTGTTGCCGGCGCCGTCGGTCACCGCGGTGACGTCACCGGCCCGGTTGTAGCCGTAGGAGGAGCTCACCCCGCCGGGCGAGGTGACGGAGGACAGGTGGGCGCCGTAGGGGTTGCCGGTGGTCGGCGCGTAGGAGTACGTCGTCGTCAGGGTCCGTGTGGACGGGCGGCGTTCCAGGGTGGTCTGGGTGAGCTTCCGGCCGAGGAAGTCGTAGGTGGCCTGCGTCTGCGCGCCGGTGCCGTCCGTGGCGGTGAGCTGGTCGCCGGCCGTGTCGTAGGTGGCGTGCGTGGTGGTGTCGTCGGGGGCGGTGACCTGGGCGAGGTCGCCCATCTGGTCGTACAGGTACGAGGTGGTCCGGCCGCCCGGGGTCGTCACCGAGGTCTGGTTGCCCTGGCTGTCGTAGGTCCAGACCGTGGTGCCGGCGTTGGGGGTGGCGGCGCCGGCCGGGGTGTACGGGGGCAGCGTGCGGGAGACCTTGTTGCCGTCGGCGTCGTAGGCGGTGGTCGTGACCAGGCCGTCCGGGGTCTGCTCCTCGACGGACTCGCCGAAGGTGTTGAAGCCGGAGGTGGTGACCGGGTGGACGGTGACCGGGTTGGTGCCGTCGGCCTCGGCCTGGACGGCGGGGGCGGTCGTGACGACCAGGTTGCCGGCCTCGTCGTGGGCGTAGGTGGTGGTGTGGTTCTCGGCGTCCGTCGTGGACGTCGGCAGGCCGCGCTGGTCGTAGGTCCAGGTGGTGGTCTGCTCGTCGGAGGAGCCGACGGTGCCGCCGGTGCGGCCCTTGCCGTAGAGGCTGGAGATCTCGGAGGCGGACAGGGCGCGCTGGTAGACCTGCGTGTCGCTGATGGAGCCGGGGACGTAGTCGGTGTACGTGTCGGACCACTTGGTGCGGCCGATCTGCAGCGGGCCGGTCGCGTTCCACGCCGTGGTGTACGGGGTGGTGGCCTGGAGTTGCCCGTCGACGTAGAGGCGCAGTTCCTGCGAGGTGGCGTCGTAGACGCCGGTGAGCTGCGTCCAGGTGTTCGTCGCGGCCGGGTCGGTGGCCACCGCCCGCTGGTAGGACCAGGAGCCGCCGACCGGGGCGTCCTGGTTGACCGCGCGCATGTCCCAGGTGCCGAGGTTGTTCTCGTAGCCGAGGTAGAAGGCGCTGCGGTGCGTGCCGTCCTGGCTGAGCACCGTGTAGTTGCGGCTGGGATTGGAGTCCAGGTTCACCCAGGCGGACACCGTGTAGGAGGCGCTGGTGTCCAGGACCGGCCCGTTGGTGGCGAGGGCGCTGGTCGAGCCGTTCAGTGAGGCGGCGCCGCCGGACCAGGTGACGTCGGTGGCGCGGGCGGTGTGGCCGGTGCCGGAGGCGTCGGTGACCGTGGTGCCGGAGCTCTGGTCCAGCTTCCACCAGCCGGAGGGGTGACCGGAGGCGTCCCCGTACAGCGTCTGGCTGAGGACGTTGCCCATGTGGTCGTAGGTGCTGGTGACGGTGCGGTCCCAGCCGGAGGAGTCGTGCTCGTTCCGTGTGGCGATCTCGTCGTCGGGGGTGTACGAGACGCTGGTGACGCGGTCCACGCCGGTCGGGTCCACCGTGGTGGAGGTGGTGCGGGAGGAGGCGTCGACCTGGTACTGGATGACGGTCTCGCCGTTGTCCCGGGCGGTCTGGGTGAGGTTGCCGGCCGCGTCGTAGGTGTTGGACTGCAGGACGTAGCTGCTGTTGCCGTCGGCGCTGGTCCTGGTCGCCTTCGCGAGGAGGCCGTCGTCGGTGTAGGTGTACGACGTGGTGTTGCCCATGGCGTCGGTCAGGGACGCCAGGCGTCCCGCCGGGTCGTAGGCGCGGGAGGACTCGGTGAGCAGGCTGGCGGTCTGCGGGGCGACCGGGTCGCCGGTGTACATCAGGCCCCGGGTGAGCAGCCGGCCTTCGGCGTCGTAGGTGGAGCGGGTCTCCTCGCCCGCCGAGTCGACCTCCTTGGTCCGGTTGCCGGAGGTGTCGTAGGTGAAGGTGAGGGTGTTGCCGTTGGCGGCGCCGGCGACCGCGTTGGCGTCCGACCGGGTGGCCACGTGGTCGTAGGCGTCGTAGGTCCACCTGCGGGTGCGGGAGGAGTCGCCGCCGCTGGTGTCGGACACGGTCTGCGAGGTGACGTTGCCGTCGTCGTCGAAGGCCGTGGTGGACAGGGCGGAGTGGACGGCGCCGGTGACGCGGTCGGTGATCTGCGGGTCGTGCTCGGCGACCACCCGGTCCAGGGCGTCGTAGGAGTAGGTGGTGACCAGCCCGTCGGGGTAGGTGTCGGAGACGGTCTTCTGGCTGAGGACCCGGCCGAGGCCGTCGTAGGTGTACCGGGTGACCAGGCCGGCGGCGTCGGTGGTGGAGGCCACGTCGCCGTCGCTGAAGTAGGACACCTGGTTGACGGCGCCGCCGGGGCTGATGGTCTTCACCGGCAGGCCCGCGGGCACCGTGCCGCCGTCGGCTGACGGGTAGGTGCTGGTGCCGTCGCTGTAGACGGTGGTCGTGGTGCGGCCGTCGGGGAAGCCGGGGACGGCGGGGGTGGTGATGGCGGTCTGGTTGCCGGCCGTGTCGTAGGTGAACGAGGAGAGGTAGGTGTCGTCGGTGGCGGACGAGGAGCGTCCGTCGCGGACCGTCAGCACCTGGTCGTTGCGCGGGTCGGCGGTGGTGAGCCGGGCGGTGGTGTCGTCCGGGTAGTACGTGTAGTACTCGGTGCTGCACTTCCTCGCGGCCTGGTCCTGGCAGGTCGTCGAGGAGACGACGTTGCCGCGGACGTCGTGGCCGGTGACGGTCATGACCCCGTTGGGGTCGGTGACGGTGTGCTCGAAGCCGCTGGTGTCGTAGCCGAAGCGGGTGGTGTTACCGAGGGCGTCGGTCTGGCTCAGGCGGCGGTTGCCGTGGGTGACGTCGTAGGTGTACGTCAGGGTGGCGTCGGCCGGCGTGGTCACGTGGACGGTCCGGACGGGCAGCAGGCCGGTGGAGTTCTTGCCCGCCTGTACGTGGGCGGCGACGTCGGCCGCGGTGAGGCCGGTGTGGTAGAAGGCGGCCTCGGCGATGGAGCCATGGAAGTGGCTGACCTCGCCGGGCGAGTCGATCCACCACTTGGCGAAGCCGGCGCCGAGGTAGAGGTGGCTGTTGGCCTGGTCGTTGGGCGCGCCGCTGTAGGTGTCCTGCTTCTTGCCGTCGAGGTAGAGGGTCTGGGTGGAGCCGGTGACGGTGAGTGCGGCGTGGTGCCAGGCGTTGTCGGTGACGGTGCCGGTGGAGCCGAAGGCGGTGCCGCCGCTGCCGGAGCCGGAGTAGAAGTGGCCGTGGAGCTTGTTGTCGCTGCCGATGTAGAGCACCGGGGTCCAGCTGCCGGAGGCCGTGCTCGCGCCGGCGATCGGGAGGGACTGGTCGCCGATCAGGACGCCCGGCGAGGCCGACTTGAACCAGAGTTCGACGCTGCGGTCGTTGGTGCCGTGCAGCACGGAGTCGGGCAACTCGACGTAGGAGGCGCTGCCGTCGAAGGACGCGGCGGTGCGGTCGCTGAACGGTCCGCTCGCTCCGAGCGTCACCCCGCTGTGGGTGCCGTCGCCGCCGCGCACCTCGTCCACGGCGGTGCCGGCCCCGGCGGCCTCGCCGAGGCGGAAGTAGCCGGCCGGGGCGCTGCCGAGGACCGCGCCGCGGTAGGTGTCGCTGGAGCCGGTGACGGTGGGTGCGCCGAGCTGCCACACGCCGCCGTTCTCGTCGGTGAGGCGGGTGAGGGCGGTGGTGGCCGGGTCGTACGTCATCGCGGCGAACGTCTTGCCGGAGGGCCGCTTGACGGAGGTCAGCAGGCTGCTGCCGTGCGTGCCGTAGGTGTAGAGGGCGTTGACGTCGGCGGCGACCAGGGGGCGGCTGTACCAGGCGGCGTCGGCGACGGAGCCGTTGAAGTAGGTGGCGTAGCCGGAGCCGGAGGACGTCGAGTAGTGCGGTTCGTCGGGCCAGGAGCCGCCGAGGAAGCCGGTGCCGAGGTAGTTGTAGGACTGGTTCTTGCCGAAGGCGACGGCGCTCTTGATGGAGACGCTGCCGGTGCGCGAACCGATCTTGGTGTTGTCCAGGTACAGGGTCTGGGAGTTGCCCGCGGCGGACAGCACCACGTGGTGCCACTGGCCGTCGGCGACCGAGGTGCCGGTCTGTATGGGGTTGACGCCGCCGCTGTACCAGAACTCGGCGTTGAGCTTGCCGTCGCTGCCGACGTAGATGGACGGCGTGTAGAAGCCGGCGGCCTGTCCGGAGTCGATGGGCTGGGAGGCGTAGGAGTAGAGCACGCCGGGCCCGGACGAGGTCTTGAACCACAGGGAGATGGCGCCGGAGTCGGTGTCGTTGCCGAGGTTCCTCGGCAGCACGATGTCGGAGGAGGTGCCGTTGAACCCTGCGGCGGTGGCGGAGGATCCGGTGAGCGGGCCGGACTGGCCGAGGGTGACGTGCTCGTAGGTGGCGTCGGTGGTGCCCTCGTTGGCGAGGACGGCGTCCTCGGCGGTGCTGCCGGAGGACTCCGACAGGGGCCAGAAGGCGTGCGGGCCGAGGTCCAGGGCGGCGTTGCGGTAGCCGGAGCCGGTGGTGTAGCCGTAGGCGGTGCACGCGGTGCCGGACAGCGGCGAGCAGACCGTGGTGAGCTGGTCGCCGGAGTAGCCGTAGGTCCAGGTCTCGGCGGTGCCGGAGTCGCCCGCGGTGACCGGGTCGGTGACGACGGTCGCGACGTGCGCCGCCGAGGCGCCGGACGGCGTCGACCAGGTGACGGTGAGCGAGCGGCCGGAGACGGCCGAGGTCATGGTGGTGACGTGCCCGCCGCTCCAGGTGAGGTTCACCGCGCGGCCGTCGGCGTCGGTGACCGAGGTCAGTCCGTAGCCGCCGGAGCCGAGGGACTGGGTGAAGCGGTAGACGGTGTCGGACTTGTCGGTGAGGGTGTAGCCGCCGGTGACGGCCTTGAAGGTGGCGAAGCGGCCGCTGCCGGAGGTGAAGCTGCCGTCGCTGTTGCGGCCGTAGCCGACCTCGGAGCCGTCCGGGTAGGTGACGAAGGCGCTGGAGACGGCGCCGGAGGCGGTGTACTGCTCGGTGACCCGGGAGTCGAGGATGCTGGACCAGCCGGCACCGAAGGCGCCGGTCCAGCGCGGGTCGCGGGAGTTGTAGTCGCGGACGATGTCCAGCGACGGGCCGACGGTGGAGATCGAGGCGTCGGTGTCGGAGGTGGTGTAGTTGCCGATGGACGCGTCGAAGCCGTGGTCGCTGCTGTTCTGCGACAGGCCGGAGGTGATGACGCGTTGCGGGACCTGGACGGAGAGGGCGTACGGGGTGGCCGCGGAGTACAGCCCGGCGTCGTAGGCCTGGACCGTCCAGGCGTAGTTCTCGCCCCATTCCAGCTTGCCCGCGGGGACCGTCCAGTCGCCGGTGCTGATCAGGCCGGAGCTGGCGACCTGGGTGCCGGACGGGTCGAAGACCTTGAACAGGTACTGGTCGGTGCTGCCGCTGGTGGAGTTGGCGCCGCCGGCCCAGGCGGTCAGCTCGGGCGTGGTGGTGTACTCGACCGCGTTGTTGTCGGGGAACTGCTCGTAGAGCTGCGGGGCGGTGTCGCCGTTGTAGGTGACCACCAGTCGGGGGCCGCGCCCGGGGTCGTTGAAGGAACCGAACTGCTTCCAGTGCAGGTTGTCGGAGGTCGACGCGTAGAGGGCGAGGCCGTTGTCGGCGGTGGTGCCGTTGAACCAGCCCTGTACGGCGGAGGTGGACAGCGGCACCGACACCCAGTCGCCGACGGTGCGGTCGGCGCCGGTGTTGGAGCAGGCGTCGGGAACGCTCGGCGTGGCGTGGCCGATGGAGGAGCCGTGCGAGGGGCCCGGGTAGCCGGTGGTGGTCTCCGGGCTCCACTTCTGGGTGACCAGGGCGACGTCGAAGCGTTCGGCGGTGCAGGTGGAGGCCCAGGTGTCGAAGACCTTCAGGTAGGCGTTCGTGACGGTGGCGCCGCTGGAGTCCCAGGCGGTGTCCCAGTGGTTGGAGAAGCTGATCGCCTTGTGGGTGCCGGCGTCCCAGGATCCGACCTTGATGGTCTGCTCGTAGGAGCGGTCCGCGGCGGCGTAGCCGGACTCGACGTAGGTCGTCGTCCAGCCGTCGGTCACGGTCGGGTCGACGGTGACGGGGAAGACGCGGTGCGCGTCGTTCAGCCACCCCTGGTCCAGGGTGATCTTCAGGGCGTAGCCGTCGGTGCCGTGGACGAGTTCGGTGGTGACGTCGTGGGTGGTGACCGGGTCGCCGGAGCGGGGGTCGACGTTGGAGTCGTAGGCGTAGGACGGCGGGATGCGCTGGAGGGTCCGGCCGGCGGAGTCGCGCAGGTCGATCCACCCGTTCTGCTGCTGGACGGGGATGAGGCCCTTCAGGGCGAGGGGGAAGGTCCAGCTGTTGCCCGCGGTCGCGGAGTCCAGGACGATCGATTCCTTGACGCCGGTGGCGGTGGGGGAGACCTCGAGGTCGGTGTCGGCGAGGATGTCGCCGTAGGTGACGGTGGAGCCGTCGGCGGTGCCGTGGACGGGCTTGGCGCCCTGCAGGCCGTAGGAGATGCGGTGCTTGCCGTCGACGGCGAGGGAGGCGAGGTCGGGGTCGGTGGCGTTCTGCCCGAAGTCGACGGCGACGGAGTTGGCCTTCTCGTGCCAGCGGCCGTCCGGGCCGGCCCGGACGTCCACGTCGATGGGCGCCCATCTGCCCTTCTTCACCTGGTAGTTCACCGGTCTGGTGAACATCTCCCGGGTGGTGCTGCCGTCGGCGTTGCGGTAGACGGTCTCGTTCCGGGAGGACTGGGTGCTGCTGGGCTTGCTGGTCTTCGCGTCGAAGTGGCCGCTCTGGCTGCGGCCGCGTTTCACGTCCAGCTTGTGCGGCTGGTAGGCGGGCAGTTCGCCGCGGCCCTTGCCCGGCTTCTGCCCGACGCCCTGGTGGGCCCGGGTGGAGTCGGCGGAGACGTGGTGGCCCTTGCCCGCGGCGGTGCCGGACTGCTGGTGCGGCAGGCTGCCCCAGTGCGGGTCCTGGAACCAGGAGACCAGCGAGCCCAGGCTGAAGGAGGGCAGGTCGACGGCGCCGAGTTCCACGCCCTCGGCCACGGCCTGTTGGGAGGTCAGCATCACCGCGAGCGCGGCGAGCAGGAGCACGGCGAGGCCGCGCCTGGCGCGTCGTGGACGGCGGGACGGGCGGAGGCGGCGGCTGAGCGACCGGAAGCGCACGGCTGTGACTCCAACAGACAGAGCGGACACAAAAACGAAGTGATCCTGTCTGCTGTGGTCATCCTGTGAACAGGGTCAAGGAAAGGTCATGAGGTGGACTTGACCGTTCCTTGTTCGAGCCGGACTCTTTCGCTCGAACACCCTATTTGTCCTTGTGACTTCCTTTGCGCCCCGGCCACGTCCCCCACCCCATACGGTTATGGAACCGGTCCCCGACCTGCGGTTTCACGGCTCGCGCGCCGGGGCAGTGGGCGCGCACGGCGCCGCGGCCGTCCGCCGGGCGCGGCGCCGCCGGCGGGGACCGATCCGGCGCCGGCAGAGGTCGATCCGAGGAACCGTTCCGAGGGGCCGACGCCCCGTCAGCCGCCGCACTGCTGGAGCATCATCCGCTTGTCCGCGGACGTCACCGGCAGCTCGTACTTCAGCGAGACCTGCGCGAACCGCACGCTGTAGGCGCAGCGGACGCTCTTGTTCGGCGGCAGCCACGACGCGGGGCCGGAGTCGCCCTTGGCCCCGTTGGCAGGGCCGTCCACCGGGAGGAGGTTGAGCGGGTCGTTGGCGATGTCCTCGCGCTTGCCCTTCGACCAGCGGGCGGCGCCCATCTGCCAGTCGTAGGACAGCGGCATGACGTGGTCTATCTGCACCTTCGACGCGTGGGCCTTCGTCCATGCGATGGTCCTGCCGGTGTACGGGTCGTGCAGCGTCATGGAGACGACCACGCAGTCCGAACCGGACCGGAAGCGCACCGCCTCCCCGTCGCGCTTCAGCAGGTCGTTGCGCGAGTCGCAGCCGTTGTGGGAGAAGGGGATGCCGCCCGGAGCGGAGTCCATCCAGGCGTAGCCGAACTTGTTGCGGGCGTAGCCCGTCTTCGGCCCGCGCCCCTTCGTCGCGACCTTCCCGATCAGCGCGCGCGCCTTCGCCAGGTCCGCGGACGAGGTGATCGCGGCAAGTCCCGGCTTCGTCCCGTCGGGGTTGTCCAGCGGGCTCACCGCCCGGCCGCCGCTGCCGCTGCCGCCGCCGGCCGCGGCCGTCGCGGCGGCGGACCCCGACGGACCGCCGTCGAGGGTGATGCCACCGCCCTTGCAGCCCGTGAGGACCACCCCGGCGGCCAGCACCATCGCCGCGACACCCTTCAGACGCTTCACCCGCGCCCCTCCCCTGCTCTCCGGCTCCGCCCCGCAGGGCCGAGTCTTCCCTACGCGGCATCCGGTACGCCAGGCGGCCACCGGGAGGAGCGGCGTCGGCTCGCCCGAGGCCGCGCCGCCGGACGGGTCGGGGAGGCTGCGCGGGGTGGGCCGGGGAGGCGGCGCGGGACGGACCGGGGAGGCGGCGCGGGACGGGCCGGGTGCTCAGGAACCCAGCACGGAGGTCAGGAACTCCCCCACCCAGCCGAGCAGTTCGCGTCCGACCAGCGGCTTGCCGCCGACCCTGGCCGTCTTCGGGCGGGGCACCAGCACCTGGTGCGCGTTCGCCCTGATCACGCTGCCGGGGTAGAGGCGCTTGAGCCGCAGCTCCTGCGACTCGCGCAACTCCACCGGCGCGAAGCGGATGTTGCTGCCCTGCAGCACGATCTCGCCCACGCCGCAGGCCCGCGCCAGCATCCGCAGCCCCGCCACCAGCAGCAGGTTCTCCACCGGCTCGGGCAGCTTGCCGTAGCGGTCGGTGAGTTCCTCCCGTACGGCGGCGACGTCCTGCTCGGTGTTGACGGAGGCGATGGCCCGGTAGGCCTGGAGGCGCAGCCGCTCGCCCGGCGCGTAGTCGTGCGGGACGTGCGCGTCGACCGGAAGCTCGATCTTGACCTCCAGCGGCGGCTCCTCCTCGATGCCGCCCGACTCCAACTGTTTGCGGTAGTCCGCGACCGCCTCGCCGACCATGCGGACGTACAGGTCGAAGCCGACGCCCGCGATGTGACCGGACTGCTCGCCGCCGAGCAGGTTGCCCGCGCCGCGGATCTCCAGGTCCTTCATCGCCACGTACATGCCGGCGCCCATCTCGGTGTGCTGGGCGATGGTCGCCAGGCGCTCGTGCGCGGTCTCGGTCAGCGGCTTCTCCGGCGGGTACAGGAAGTAGGCGTAGCCGCGCTCCCGGCCCCGGCCGACCCGGCCGCGCAACTGGTGGAGCTGGGACAGGCCGAAGTTGTCGCCGCGTTCGACGATGAGGGTGTTGGCGTTGGAGATGTCGATGCCGGACTCCACGATCGTGGTGGAGACCAGCACGTCGAACTTCTTCTCCCAGAAGTCGACGACGACCTGCTCCAGCGCGGCCTCGGACATCTGCCCGTGCGCGGTGGCGACGCGTGCCTCGGGCACGATCTCGCGCAGCCGGGCCGCGGCCCGGTCGATGGACTCGACCCGGTTGTGGATGTAGAAGACCTGGCCCTCGCGGAGCAGCTCGCGGCGGACGGCCGCACCGATCTGCTTCTCCTCGTACGGCCCGACGAAGGTGAGGACCGGGTGGCGCTCCTCGGGCGGGGTGGTGATGGTCGACATCTCGCGGATGCCGGTGACCGCCATCTCCAGGGTGCGCGGGATGGGGGTCGCGGACATGGTCAGGACGTCGACGTTGGCGCGCAGCTTCTTGAGCTGCTCCTTGTGCTCGACGCCGAAGCGCTGCTCCTCGTCGACGATGACCAGGCCGAGGTCCTTGAACTTCGTCTCCGAGGAGAACAGGCGGTGGGTGCCGATGACCACGTCGACCGACCCTTCGCGCAGGCCCTCCAGGACGGCCTTCGCCTCGGCGTCGGTCTGGAACCGGGACAGCGCCTTCACGGTCACCGGGAACTGCGCGTACCGCTCGCCGAACGTCCCGAAGTGCTGCTGCACCAGCAGCGTGGTCGGCACCAGCACGGCGACCTGCTTGCCGTCCTGGACGGCCTTGAAGGCGGCGCGGACGGCGATCTCGGTCTTGCCGTAGCCGACGTCGCCGCAGATCAGCCGGTCCATCGGGACCGTCTTCTCCATGTCCTCCTTGACCTCGGCGATGGTGGTGAGCTGGTCGGGGGTCTCCGCGTAGGGGAAGGCGTCCTCGAGCTCGCGCTGCCACGGGGTGTCCGGGGCGAACATGTGGCCGGGGGCGGCCATGCGGGCGCTGTAGAGCTTGATCAGGTCGGCGGCGATCTCCTTGACGGCCTTCTTGGCGCGCGCCTTGGTCTTGGTCCAGTCGGCGCCGCCGAGCCGGTGCAGGGTGGGCTGCTCGCCGCCGACGTACTTGGTGATCTGCTCCAGCTGGTCGGTGGGGATGTAGAGCCGGTCGCCGGGCTGGCCGCGCTTGGCGGGCGCGTACTCCACCACCAGGTACTCGCGGGTGGCGCCCTGCACGGTGCGCTGCACCATCTCGATGTAGCGGCCGACGCCGTGCTGCTCGTGGACGATGAAGTCGCCCGACTCCAGGGTGAGCGGGTCGATGGCCTTGCGGCGCCGTGCGGGCATCCGGGCGCCGTCCCGGCCGGCCGCCCGCTGACCGGACAGGTCGGTCTCGGTGAGCACGGCGACCCTGAGGTCGGGGTCGACGAAGCCGTGCTCGATGGAACCGCAGGCGACGTGCACCACCGAGGGGGACAGCTCTGCGAGGTCGGCGTCGAGGCGGGCCGCGACGCCCTCTCCGCCGAGCACCTCGACGGTACGGGCGGCCGGCCCGTGGCCCTCGGTGACGAAGACGGCGCGCCAGCCGTCGGCGAGCCAGCCCTTGGTGTCGGCCAGGGCCCGCGCGGTGTCGCCGCGGTAGGTCTCGGGGGCGTGCATGCCCAGCTTCAGGGAGTCGGCGCCGGCGGCCGCGGGGTCGGTCAGCTCCTCGTCGGCGGCGAACGGCGACACCGACCACCACATCATGTCCAGCTCGCGGGCCCGGTCGCGGACGTCGGCGATCGACCACAGGGAGGCCGCGCCGACGTCGATGGGGGCCTGACCGCCCCCGGCGGTCGCCGCCCAGGAGGCCTGCAGGAACTCCTGGCTGGTGGCGACGAGGTCGGCGGCGCGGGTGCGGACCCGCTCCGGGTCGCACACGACCGCCATGGCGCCCCGGGGCAGTACGTCCAGCAGCAGTTCCATGTCGTCGACGAGGACCGGCGCGAGGGACTCCATGCCCTCGACGGCGATGCCCTCGGCGATCCTGCCGAGCAGTTCGCCGAGTTCGGGGTGCTCCTCGGCGAGGGCCCGCGCACGGCTGCGGACGTCGTCGGTGAGCAGCAGCTCGCGGCAGGGCGGCGCCCACAGTCCGTGCTCGGCGACCTCCAGGGAGCGCTGGTCGGCGACCTTGAAGTAGCGGATCTCCTCGACGTCGTCGCCCCAGAACTCGACGCGCAGGGGGTGTTCCTCGGTGGGCGGGAACACGTCGAGGATGCCGCCGCGCACGGCGAACTCGCCCCGCTTCTCGACCAGCTCCACGCGTGCGTACGCGGCGGCGGCGAGCGCGTCGACGGTCTCGGCCAGGTCGGCGCTCTGCCCGCTCCTCAGGGACACCGGTTCCAGCTCGCCGAGGCCTTTGACCTGGGGCTGGAGCACGGACCGCACGGGTGCGACGACGACCGAGACGGGACCGGTCTCGGGGTCGTCGGGGCGGGGGTGGGCCAGGCGGCGCAGCACGGCCAGACGCCGGCCCACGGTGTCGCTGCGGGGGCTGAGGCGCTCGTGCGGGAGCGTCTCCCAGGAGGGGTACTCCACGACGCCCTCGGACGGCAGCAGGGAGCGCAGCGCGGCCGCCAGGTCCTCGGCCTCCCGGCCGGTGGCCGTCACCGCCAGCACCGGGCGGCCGGTCTCGCGGGCGAGCGCCGCGATCCCGAACGGGCGGGCCGCGGGCGGGCCGACCAGGTCGACGTGCATGCGGTTGCCGTCGGTGGCAGCCCTGATCGCTTCCGCGAGGGCGGTGTCCTTGACGACGGCGTCGAGCAGACCGTGCAGGCTCATGGAAGGGCTTCCATCCAGGGGTGGGCAACACGAAAGGCCCGACGGGAGTCGCGGCCGGGGGTGTCCAGAGTACGACGGTGGGCGACCGTCCGCCGGGCCTGTGGACGACCGGCGGTCGAGCAGGCGTGCGAACGGCCGGTGCCGGGAGTCGTCCGACTCCCGGCACCGGCTTCCGCCGTGGCCCCCGTCCACGGCGGCCGTGCGCGTCCCTGGTGACCGGTCGCGCGTCCCGCGGGGCGGGCGGCTGCCGCGCGGCCCCGCCGCGGCGCGCCTACTCGGTCGCGATGGCGTTCAGCACGTTCATCCGCCCGGCGCGGAAGGCCGGGACCAGCGCGGCGAACAGGCCGACGAACGCCGAGCCGACGAAGACGGCGACGATCGTGGGCCAGGGGATCTCGAGCACGGTCAGCCCCTCCAGGGCGAGGAGCTTCTGCGCGGTCGCGCCCCAGCCCATGCCCAGGCCGAGCCCCAGCAGGGCGCCGAAGAGGGCGATCACGACCGACTCCATGCGGATCATGCGGCGGAGCTGGCGGCGCGAGAGGCCGATCGCCCGCATCAGGCCGATCTCCCGGGTGCGTTCCACCACCGACAGGGCCAGCGTGTTCACCACCCCGAGGATCGCGACGATGATCGCGAGCGCCAGCAGGCCGTAGATCAGGTTCAGCAGCTGGCCTATCTGGTCCTTCAGCGCCTGCTTGTAGTCGGTCTGGTCGCGGACGGTGTACTGCGGGTAGTCGTGCAGCGCGGACTTCAGCGCACGGTAGGCGGAGTCCTGCTCGCCGTCCCGGGCGGTGGCGAAGACGAGGTCGTCGAGGGGCATCCGCTCGGCCGGGACGTACCGGGCGAGCGTCGCGGTGGAGGTGTACATCGCCCCCTTGTCGATGACGGCGTCGTCGCTGGTGATGGCGCGCACGGTCAGGTGGGCGGTGGAGCCGCCCGCGAAGTGCACGGCGAGTGTCGACCCGAGGTGGATGTCGTGGTCCTCGGCGAACTTCTCGTACACGGACATCGAGTCGCGCCGGTAGGCGTCCGCCAGCTTGCCGTCGACGACGTCGGTGTGCAGGTCCTGGGCGTAGCTCGGGTCCGCGGCGGTGATGCCCGTGCCCTTGAGGGTCCTGCCGTCGGGGGTGGTGAAGTCGGCCTGGGTGGACTTGTACTCGGTGACCCGCTTCAGCCCCGGGGTGTCTTTCACGGCCTGCACGGCCTGCGGGGTGATCAGCTGGCCGCTGTCGCTCTGGATGATGAAGTCGGTGCCGACGGTCTTGTCGAGCTGGTCGGTGGCGGAGGCGACCATGGAGGAGCCGACCACCGACAGGCAGGCCACCAGGGCCAGGCCGATCATCAGGGCGGCGCCCGTGGCGCCGGTGCGGCGCGGGTTGCGCAGGGCGTTGCGCTCGGCCATCCGGCCGACCGGTCCGAACGCGCGCAGCAGGACGGCTCCGAGGACGCGCACGACGCCGCCCGCGAGCAGCGGGCCCACGACCACGAACCCGACCAGGGTGAGGACCACGCCGAGGGCCAGCCACAGTGAACCGGTCGTCGCCCGGTCGGCGACCGCCGCCGCGTAGAGGCCGCCGGCGCCGGCCACGGTGATCAGCGTGCCCACCAGGGCCCGCACCCGGCCCGCTCGGGCGTCGGCCGGGGCGTGCGCCTCGCGCAGCGCGGCCATCGGGGAGATCCTGGCGGCGCGCCGGGACGGGAAGTAGGCGGAGGCCAGGGTCACGAGGACGCCGCACACCAGGCCGGCCACGGGGGTGGTCCAGACGACGGTCAGGTCATCGGTGGACAGGTGCATGCCCAGTTGGCCCATGAGCTTCATCAGACCGACGGCGATGCCGACGCCCGCGCCCACGCCGAGGACGGAGCCGACCACGCCGAGCAGCAGCGCCTCGGTCAGTACCGAGCGGTTGACCTGCTTCCGGGAGGAGCCGAGGGCCCGCAGCAGGCCGATCTCCCGGGTGCGCTGGGCGACCAGCATGGAGAAGGTGTTGAAGATCAGGAAGATGCCGACCAGGAAGGCGACCGCGGCGAACCCGAGCATGGCCTTGCGCATGACTCCGAGGAAGCCCTCGACGTCCTTCTGGTTGGCGTCGGCGGTCTCCTGGGCCGTCTGCACCTTGTAGTCGCGGCCGATGGCGGCGACCACGTTCCGCTTGAGCTGCGCGTCGCCGACGCCGTCCGCGGCGGTGACGTTGACGTTCGTGTAGACGCCGGTGCGGCCGACCAGCGTCTGCTGCGCGGTGCCGGTGTCCAGGTAGAAGATCGCGGCACCGGGGTTGGTGACCTGGAAGGCGGCGATGCCGGAGATCTTCGCGGTGTGCGTGCCGACCGCGCTGATCACGCCGATCTCGTCGCCGAGCCGGAGGTGGTGCTTGTGGGCGGTGTCCTCGTCCACCATCACCTGGTCCGCGCCGTGCGGCGCCGCCCCCTCGGTGATCTTCATGGTGCGGGCCTCGTTGCGGTTCCAGCTGCCGACGATGGTCGGCGCTCCGCTGGACGGCGACAGGCTGTCCTTGTCGGCGTCGACGACGGTCACCGCGGACGAGAAGACGGCCCCCTCGGCCGACCGGACGCCCTGCACCGCGCGGACCCGGGTGAGGACGGAGGCCGGCATTACCGGAGGTCTGCCGTTGCCGGCGGTCGTCTCGCCGGTGTCCGAGGCGTCCTTCGCGCTCACCGTCACGTCGGCGGAGGTGGCGGAGAACAGCTTGTCGAAGGTGGTGTTCATGGTGTCGGTGAACACGAGCGTGCCGCAGACGAACGCCACCGACAGCAGCACCGCGACCGCGGACAGCGCCATACGGCCCTTGTGCGCGACGAAGTTGCGGAGGGAGGTCTTCCACACGGTCATGACGTGCGCCCCCGGGCGTCGAAGTCCTTCATGCGGTCCAGGACCTGCTCCGCGGTGGGCTGCAGCATCTCGTCCACGATCCGGCCGTCGGCCAGGTAGAGCACCCGGTCGGCGTACGAGGCGGCCACCGGGTCGTGGGTGACCATGACGATGGTCTGGCCGAGTTCGTCCACCGAACGGCGCAGGAAGCCGAGCACCTCGGCACCGGCGCGGGAGTCCAGGTTGCCGGTCGGTTCGTCACCGAAGATGATCTCCGGGCGGGCAGCCAGGGCGCGGGCGACGGCGACCCGCTGCTGCTGGCCGCCGGAGAGCTGGGTGGGCCGGTGCTTGAGCCGCTCGGCGAGGCCGACGGTGTCCACCACGCGCTCCAGCCAGTCCCGGTCCGGCTTGCGGCCGGCGATGTCCATGGGCAGCGTGATGTTCTCCAGGGCGTTCAGGGTGGGCAGCAGGTTGAACGCCTGGAAGATGAAGCCGACCCGGTCGCGGCGCAGCCTGGTGAGCTTCTTGTCCTTCAGGCCGGTTATCTCGGTGTCGTCCAGGTAGATCTGCCCGGACGTCACGGTGTCGAGGCCGGCGAGGCAGTGCATCAACGTGGATTTGCCCGACCCCGAGGGGCCCATGATCGCGGTGAACTGGCCGCGGGCGATGTCCACGTCGACGTGGTCGAGTGCGACGACGCGGGTCTCGCCGGCGCCGTACGCCTTCACGACCTGCCGCGCCCGCGCGGCAACGGCCGTACGCCCTCCGGTTCCCCCGGGCCTGGGAGTGGTCACAGCCGATGTCACGGTAAGTCTCCTATCTCGATGGTGAGATGTCGTTCGTGCGGGTGACGGGATGTCGTTGCCGGGCGGCGGCTCGCCCCCGGTGGCGGTGCTCGGTGAGCGGCCCGGGGAGCCGGTCCGCTCGGCACGTCGAGGAGTCTTCCGCTCCGGGCCGCCGGGCGCGCTGGTGCGCGGCCCCGTCCTGCCCGGGGGATAGCCCCACCTCCGCCGGTCCGGTGAAGCCTCCCGGCGGCGTACTGCCAGATTAGGGACGGCACGGGGCCGTCTCGTCATCCGCCGGAACGAACCCTCCCCGAGCCTCAGTACGGAGGGACCCCTAGGGGCTCTCCACCTTCGAGGGGACGACTCTCGGGGTCGGCGTCCGCCCGCCCCTCCGGCAAGAGTGAGCCCTGACGCAGGGGGAGGTTCAAGTGGCCGCTCGCGATGCGGCGAGGCCGACCCCGCCGGAGGGGTGCCGCAGCCCTGAAAAGTCTGAGTTAACGGCGGTAATGTCGCAGGTCAGTGAAGGTTCGGTGCCGTAATCGCATACCGACCGGCCAGTTTGGCCAAAAGGCAGCGGAAAACCCTACCAGCGAGTAGCGTGCCTGGGCCGCCCCCCTCCCTGCGGTCCGCCCCCACGGACCCGAGCCGCGCAAGGAGCACCGGGATGTCCTACGACTCGTCCCCGTCGTACCCAGAGCCCACCGCCCACCCGCCCGGACCGCCGTACCGGCGCCCGTCCCCTCCGCCCCAGGGCCACCCCTGGCAGCCGACACCGCCCGCCCCCCGGCAGCCGCACCGGGAGCAGTACCGGGAACAGCACCGGGAGCAACTCGTCCACCCCGGCGACCTGCGGTCCCTGCGCCAGGCCTACCAGCGGCAGCGGCGCACCACGACGCTGACCGCGCTCGGCTACTTCAGCCTCTTCCTGCTGCTGTCGGCGTTCGTCCCGTCCTTCATGACCCTCACGGTCGCCGACGGCCTGCCGATCGGGCTGCTGCTGGCGCTGCTCCAACTCCCCGTCACCTGGACGGCGATCGTCCTGTACGAGCGGACCGCGCGCCACCGTGTCGACCCGCTCGCGGACCGCATCCGCCGGCAGGTCGAACTGGACGCGAGGCGGGAGGCGGCGCGATGACCGAGTTCGGCGGAAGCGCGCAGACGCTGTCCCTGATGGCCTTCACCGCCGTCGCCACCGTCACGCTGCTGCTGTGCGTGATGACCGGCCCCGACCGCGACGACCTGGACGAGTTCTACACCGGGTACAGCTCGCTGTCCCCCATGCGCAACGGCCTCGCCATCGCCGGCGACTACATCTCGGCCGCCAGCGTGCTGGGGACCGGAGGCGTGATCGCGCTGTTCGGGTACGACGGCATCGTGCTGGCGCTGAGCACCGCGCTGTCGCTGATGCTGCTGATGTTCCTGCTGGCGGAACCGCTGCGCAACGCGGGCCGGTTCACCATGGGTGACGCGCTCGCCCGCCGCATGACGGGACGCGGGGTGCGGATCGCCGCCAGCCTGGTGACGCTGGCCGCCCTGCTGCCGCTGATGCTGGTGCAGCTCGCGGGCACGGGGCAACTGCTGGCGTTCATCCTGGGTTTCTCCGGCGACGCGCTGAAGACCGGCATCATCATCGGCCTGGGCGGGCTGATGATCAGCTATGCGGCGATCGGGGGGATGAAGGGCACCGCCCTCATCCAGATGCTGAAGATCGTCATGCTGCTCGGCTCCGGCGCCGTCGTCGCCCTGCTCGTCCTGCACCGCTTCGACTGGGACCCGGGCGCGCTGTTCGACGCGGCCGCCGCCAAGAGCGGCGTCGGCTCCGCCTTCCTCCACTCCGGCCTGGAGTTCTCCCACTCCGGGGCCAGCCCCCGGCTGGACATGATCAGCGCGGAACTCACGGTGGTCCTCGGCGGCGGTTGCCTGCCGCACGTCACGATGCGCATGTACACCGCCTCCAACGCCCGTCAGGTGCGCCGCTCGATGTCCTGGGCGGTGTCCTGCGTGGCACTGTTCGTCCTGGTCATCACGGTCGTCGCGATCGGCGCCACGGCACTGGTCGGGCGCCAGGTGATCGCCGGGGCCGACCCGCAGGGCAACACCGCCTACCTGCTGGGCTCGCGGGCCGTCCTCGGCGCGGACGTCTCCGGCGCCGAGACACTGCTGTTCACCACCGTCACCACGGCGATCTTCCTCACCGTCCTCGCGTCCGTCGCCGGGATGATCCTCGCCTGCGCCAACTCCCTCGCCCACGACGTCTTCGCCACCCGGGTGCAGGAGATGTCCCCGCGCCGCGAGATGCTGCTGGCCCGCCTGTCGGCCCTGGGCGTGGGCGTCACCGCGATCGTCCTGGCCACCCAGGTCCAGCACCGCAGCCTGCAACCGCTGGTGACCCTGTCGTTCTGCCTGGGCGCCTCGGCCATCGCGCCCGCCCTCGTCTACAGCCTCTTCTGGCGCGGCTACACCCGAACGGGCCTGCTGTGGACGCTGATCGGCGGCACCCTGTCGGTGCTGGTGCTGATGCCGGGCACCAACCTCGTCTCCGGCTCCCCCGCCGCGGCCTTCCCCGAGTTCGACTTCAACTGGTTCCCGTTCACCACGACCGGCCTGGTGACGATTCCGCTGGGCTTCGCCTTCGGGTGGGTCGGCACGCGGCTCTCCGGCCGCAACGAGGCGCGGGAGCAGGCCCGTCAGTACGAGGCGGTGGAGGGCCTGATCCTCGCCGGAGCCGGACGCCGCGGCGACTGAACGGGGCTGCACGCAACCGCAACCGGCTGCACGCCACGGCT
>NZ_JBJZOJ010000084.1:0-28312 GCF_047200655.1 Streptomyces sp. MS06 | reverse complement strand
AGCCGCCGGACACCCGCACGGGCTGCGGTGCCTCCGCCGGGGTCAGCCGGTCCGCCGTCCGACGGGCCGTGTTCCGGGCCCACCGGCCGCTGGTGACCAGCCCCAGCGCCAGTACCGCGGTTCCGCATCCGGCGAGGATCCACCAGCCGGGCCGTGCGGCCGCCACGAACGCCTCCCGGTAGGGCGAGGAGCCGACACCGGACGCGAGTACGGCGCCCACCACGGCCACGCCGAGGGTCTGCCCGAGCTGGCGGCTGGTGGAGGCGACCGCCGCGGCGACCCCGGCCTGCGCCCGTGGCATGCCGGACACGGCGGTGTTGGTGATCGGGGCGTTGACCAGGCCGAAGCCGATGCCGAACAGGACGTACCCGGTGAACAGCGTGACGTCGGAGGTCTCCGCCTCGAACGCCGCGAAGAGCACCGCGCTCGCGGTCATCGCCGCGCCCGCGAGGACCAGCGGCAGCCGCGGTCCCCGGCTGCCGACCAGCCGCCCGGACAGCGGGGCGAACAGGAACATCGGCACCGCCATCGGCAGCATCCACAGCCCCGCGTGCAGGGCGCTCAGGCCGCGCACGTTCTGCAGGTACAGGGTGGACAGGAACAGGAAGCCGCCGAGCGCCGCGAACGCGCTGACCGCGATCACGGTCGCCCCGCTGAACGGCGCCGAACGGAAGAAGCGCAGGTCGATGAGGGGTTCGGTGCGGCGGGCCTCGTAGCGCAGCAGACCGGCCAGTGCCGCGACGGCGAGCGCCGCGAACGGCAGGACGGCGGCGGTCCCGGAGTCCGGCGCCTGGATGATCGCGTACGTCAGCGCGCCGAACAGGACGATCACCAGCAGTTGGCCGACCGGATCGGGGCGGCGGGGGTGCGGGGCGCGGGACTCGGGGACGAAGCGCAGGGTCAGCAGCAGTGCGGTGAGGCCGACGGGCAGGTTGACCCAGAAGATCGAGCGCCAGCCGACGGACTGCACCAGTACTCCGCCGAGCAGCGGGCCGACGGCCATGGATATGCCGATGACCGCGCCCCAGACTCCGATCGCGCGGGCGCGTTCCCGGGGGTCGGTGAAGGTGTTGGTGATGATCGACATGGCGACCGGGTTCAGCATCGAGCCGCCGACCGCCTGCACCATGCGGAAGGCGACCAGCGACTCCAGGTTCGGGGCCAGGGAGCAGAGCAGGGAGCCGGCGGTGAAGACGACCAGGCCGGCCATGAAGACGCGTTTCCGGCCGACGCGGTCGCCGGTGGACCCGGCGAGCATCAGCAGGGAGGCGAGGACCAGGGTGTAGGCGTCGATGGTCCACTGCAGGCCCGACGTGCTCGCGTGCAGTTCGCGCTGCATGGACGGCAGGGCGACGTTGAGTGCGGTGACGTCGAGACTCACGATCAGCAGACTCATGCAGCAGATCGCCAGTACGAGCATGCGGCGGCGGTGGGAGAGCTCGGGCATCCATCAATAGTATGCCTAACTAATCATTGTCGTCGCATCCTTTTCGGTGCGTGACAATGGGGGGATGCCCACGACCGCCCAGCCCCTCCGCATCGGCCCGCACACCGTCCAGCCGCCCGTCGTCCTCGCCCCCATGGCGGGGATCACCAACGCGCCCTTCCGCACCCTGTGCCGGGAGTTCAGCGGAGGCAAGGGGCTGTTCGTCAGCGAGATGATCACCACCCGGGCACTGGTCGAGCGCAACGACAAGACCATGCAGCTGATCCGCTTCGACGAGAGCGAGCGGCCGCGCTCCCTCCAGCTGTACGGCGTCGACCCGGCGACCGTCGGCAAGGCCGTCCGCATGATCGCGGAGGAGGACCTCGCCGACCACATCGACCTGAACTTCGGATGCCCGGTACCCAAGGTGACCCGCAAGGGCGGCGGCTCCGCCCTGCCCTACAAGCGCCACCTGCTGCGGGCCATCCTGCGCGAGGCCGTCAGCGGCGCCGGGGACCTGCCGGTGACGATGAAGATGCGCAAGGGCATCGACGCCGACCACCTCACCTACCTGGACGCGGGCCGGATCGCCGTCGAGGAGGGCGTCACCGCCGTCGCCCTGCACGGCAGGACGACCGCCCAGCACTACGGCGGCACCGCCGACTGGGACGCCGTCGCCCGGCTGAAGGAGCACGTGCCGGAGATCCCGGTGCTCGGCAACGGCGACGTCTGGTCGGCAGAGGACGCGCTGCGGATGGTGCGGGAGACCGGATGCGACGGCGTCGTCGTCGGCCGGGGCTGCCTGGGTCGGCCGTGGCTCTTCGCCGACCTGGTGGCGGCCTTCGAAGGGCGCCCGGACGGAGTCGCGCGCCCGTCGCTGCGCGAGGTCGCCGCCACCATGGTCCGGCACGCCGCGCTGCTCGGCGAGTGGCTCGGTGACGAGTCCCGCGGCGTGATCGACTTCCGCAAGCACGTCGCCTGGTACCTCAAGGGCTTCTCGGTCGGCTCCGAGATGCGCAAGCGGCTCGCCGTCACCTCCTCGCTCCGGGAACTGCGCTCCGGCCTGGACGAGCTGGACCTCGACCAGCCCTGGCCCGCCGCGGGCGCCGACGGCCCCCGGGGCCGCACCTCCGGCAACAACCGGGTGGTCCTCCCGGACGGCTGGCTGAAGGACCCGTACGACTGCGCGGGCGTCACCGAGGACGCGGAACTCGACACCTCCGGCGGCTGATCCGCCCCGGCAGGGGGCCGCACGGCACCTGCGGTGCGACCTGCGCCGCCGATCCCGTGCCGCCGCGACCAGGGGCCACGGCTGACGCCCGCGGGCGGTGGTCCCGTCGTGCCCGACGTCGAAGTCATCTGCGACGAGACCGTGGACGCGGCCCACGTCCCCCTCACCGACCGCAGGCCAACTCCGATCTGCAGCCGTTTCGGCTGCTCGTGCCGGTCGTGCGCGGCCGTCCGTCGTGCGGATCGTCCGGCAGGACGGTTCCACCGATGAGTTCACCGTCCTCGAACGGTCTACCCGGCGACACGACCGTTCTCGACAGGAGTGCCATGTCCACGATCCAGCCAGTGATCTTGGCGGCCGACCACGACGTCCTGCTCGGCTTCTACACGAGACTGTTCGGCGCCGAGGAGATCTTCCGGGTGCCGGAGGAAGGCCCGGTCTTCTACCTCGGCTTGCGCATCGGCGACACCGACCTCGGGCTGGTGGCCAAGACGGACCCGGGGACCGGGGCGGCGCCGCGGATCCTGCTCAGCATCGGTGTCGACGACGTCGACGAGATGCTCGGCCGGGTGACGGCGCTGGGCGGATCGGTCCGCGGCGGCCCCAACGACATGCCGTGGGGACAGCGCGTCGCCCACATCCAGGACCCCGAGGGCAACCCGGTGAATCTCACCCACCCGATCCCGGCTCGGTGAGACTGTTCCGGGGTGCTTGTGCTTGCCGTGGGCTGGCTGTGGGAGACCAATAGCTCGCAGTGGCCTCGATGTTCGTCAGTACGAGCAGCGCGCGAAGCAGGTCGGTGGCGGGGCGGGGTCAGCGGGGCCGGGTGAGGATCCGCGCGTCTTCAGATGGGCGAAGCCGCGTTCGACGGGGGTGCGTCGGCCGGTCCGCTTCACCGTGAGGGCGGCGGCATCCGCCGTCGTCCTCACCGGCAACATCGCTTCCCCACGGGAGGCCTCCCCAGCCGCTCGGGCCTCGTCGGAGCGCCTGGCGGGTGTCCTTCACCCCCGCTGCCCCGCTTCCCGAGGGGCTCAGTCGAGGCAGAACTCGTTGCCCTCGATGTCCCGCATCACCATGCACGACTCGTTCTCGTCGTCGGCCTGCAGCAACCGCACCCGTTCCGCGCCCAGCGGGAGCAGTCGCGCGCACTCGGCCTCGAGTACGGCAAGACGCTCCTCACCCACGAGCCCGGTACCGACCCGCACGTCGAGATGCAGACGGTTCTTGGCGACCTTGCCCTCGGGAACGCGCTGGAAGAACAGCCGCGGCCCCACGCCCGAGGGATCGACGCAGGCGAACCACGCCCCCTTGTCCGCGGGCGGCAGCGAGCGGTCGAAGTCGTCCCAGGTGGCGAACCCCTCCGGCGGCGGTGGCACGACGTATCCCAACACCTCGCACCAGAAGCGGGCGACGCGCTCGGGTTCCGCGCAGTCGAAGGTGACCTGGAAGTGCTTGACCGATGACATCCGGCCACCGTAGCAGCGGTTGATCACCGTGGCCCGGGCATCCCGGCCCGCGAATCCATCGACTCGGCCGCTGCGGAGGCCTGTTGGCGCCGCGCAGGCCTCGTGGCGGATCACGGCCGCCGCGTACGCGCGGCGATCGCCGAGGTGAGCAGGGCGGCCGTGCAGACCAGCGTCTCCGCGACCAGCACGGCGTTGACGTAGAGGTGGTGGCCCGCGGTGAACCCCCCGGGCAGGGCGCCGGGGGAGAACTGGACGGCGAGGCCGGTCAGCGTCGGGTACAGGAGCACGCCCGCGGCACCGGTGAGCACCGCTCGCGCCCACGGCCGGGCGCGGGCCGCGCCGGTCAGCCCGGCGGCCAGGAGGACGCAGCAGCCGACGTCCCAGGTGGTGAAGGCGGCGGGGCCCGGCAGCGAGGCGGTGCCGAGGCCTAGCAGGGAGGAGAGGTACGCCTCCAGGGAGGAGGCCCGCAGCAGCGACATCGCGAGCAGCGTGGCCTCCAACAGCAGCAGGACCGCGGCAGCGAAGGCGACCGGAGTCACCGTCCCCGGGGTGGTCGCGGGTGCGGACGCCGGAGGAGCGGCCGGCGGGGCGGCGAAAGGCGGGGCAGTGTTCGCTCGGGGTGTCCGCGGTGGGGGAGCGGACGGCGGGGAGAGGGCCGGCTGGAGGCCCGGTTGTCCGGGGGCGGCGGGCGGTCCGGCCGGCGAACCGTGCGCCTGGGGAGGGGTGTGGGACCAGGTGGAGGGCGGTACCGGTGGTTGGCGGGTCATCGCGGAACGCTCCCGGATCGTGGGTCGTCGAGGGATCGAAAGGTCGAGGGGTCGAGGTGGCAAGCCGTGTGCATGCCTGGAGTGGGGGCCTGGGTGTGGTGCACGCCGCGGGTCGGACGCGGTTCACCGCTTGTTCAGGGAGGCACCCGGGGAACTGATCCGGTTGTGCAGGGTGATGCCCATCGACTCGGCCAGCTTCATCCAGTCGTCCTCGGCCTTGAAGATGTCGTCCGTGCTGAACCCCGTCATGTCCGACCAGAGGATGCTCACGGCGTCCGCGTGGTTGTAGCCAGCGGCCCTGACCGCGGAGCGCCGGGAGGAGAACGCCTTGGTGACGCGCCTGTAGATGCTGTCCTCGCTCATGCCGATGTACATCGTGCCGTCGTTGAGTTCGATGAAGTAGATGCCCTTCACCTTCGGGATCTCGAAGGTCTTCGCTCCCCGGGCGAGCTGTGGGAAGAGCCTGCACCCCACGTTGTGCACCAGGACGGGCCGCCCGCCCGCGAGGACGAAGAAGTCGTGGGCCCCGGCGACGGTGAGGTCGTGGACCTGCCGGTCTGCGGTGAAGGGGTGGACGGCGGCCACCGAGGCTGTCCCGCCCGCGGAGGTCTGCAGACGGTCCCCGGCCGCGAGCCGGTCGGCCCGCGTCCAGCCGACGGCGGTGGCGAAGTAGTGGCCGGCGGTGGCGATGACGGAGGCGGTGCCTGCGGTGCCCGAGCGACCCGGCGGTGTCTGCCGGTCGTCACCGGTGAGGACGATGCGTACGAACGCGTGCTCGTCCGCGGTGCTGCGCCGGTCGGTGACGGGGCGTCCGAGCAGCCGCGTCGATCCCGGAGCCCGGGCCGCGACCAGGTCCCCCGTGCGGATCTCCTCGATCGGCCGTGCCGTGCCGTCGGCCATGAGCACCCGGGTGCCGCCCGGGAAGCTCTGGCACTCGTCCTGCGGAGCCGCGGCGGCCTCGGAGCGCAGGGTCCTGCTCAGCCTCCCGGTGTCGATGCTCGCCACCGCGTGGACGGAGACCTCGGCCAGGGCCTCGACGCGGTAGTACGCGGTCCGCCCGGTCGCGTCGGCCCGGGCCTGGGCGTCGGCGGACAACGCGGCGCGCAGGGATCGGTACCGCGGCCCCGCCTCGGCGTCCGTGCAGCCCAGCGTCGCGGAACCGTTCAGCGGCACGGTCGTCGAGGCCGAGCAGGACCCGGCGGGCGTGCCGTTGAGCGTGACCTCGGCCGACAGACGGACGGTCACCGAACCGCGGAGCGCGGCCGCAGTGCCCCTGCCGGCGTCGGTGGTGACGGTCTCGGTCACCAGGCAGCCGACGGGCGAGCAGTGGACGTCGGGGTCCCCGTGGAGGTCGAAGGAGACGTCGGTGTCGTCGGCCGAGGACAGCTGGGCGACGGAGTCGAGCAGCCGGTCGTAGGTGGCGCCGACGTCCCCGGGCTCCTGGGGGAGGTAGGCGACGGCACCGTGACCGCCGCCGTCCCCGATCGGGTGAACGGGGTGCGCCTGCGCCCACCGCGCGGGTGCGGATGCGGGCCGGAGGGCGGGTGCGGATGCGGGCCGGACGGCGGAGGCGGGTTCGGCGGCCGCCGTGCGTGGCGCGGCGAGGTCGTCGGGTGCGCCGGGTACGCCGGGAGTACTGGGTGTGCGGGGAGTGCGGGGAGTGTCGGATGGTGCGCCGGTGGACGGCGGGTCGAGCCTGACGACCCGGTAGGGAGCGTCGCGGCTCACCCGGAGCTCGCCGATCGGTGTCGAGGCGGTCAGTACCGCGACCCCGTCCACCACCGCGGTGCGCGCCCCCTGCGCAGGCAGGCGGGCAGTTCTCAGAGCCCGCGCCAGGTGGTCGGCAAGCACGGGCGGCGGCACCAGCTGTGCCGCGAGGGGGCCTGCCAGGCCGTCCGCGATCCTCCCGGTCAGCCACCGGTCGGCGAGGTCGGCGGCCCGCGTGGGCGGGAGCATCGCGCGCAGGGCGGAGCCGGGCGGCTTGACGTAGAGGCGGTCGTCGACGCGCAGCAGGGCGTACTCCTGTCCGGCCCGGGTGATCGACCCGGTGAGTTCGCCGTGCTGCGTGACGTGCGCGTCCAGGCTCGCGGTGCGGTAGTGCACCTCCGGCGCGGTGGACAACGCCACCAGGGCTCCGAGGAACGGCGCCCGGTCCGGCCCGCGGTGAGTCACGCCTGCGGTGAGGAGCCCGCATCCCAGCGCGACGGCGACCAGGACCGCGACCAGCCTGCCGGGAAACATGCGCTGCTTCCGCGGCGGAGAGGCCTGCCCCCCGCCTGCGCCTGCTGCGCCTGCTGCGCCTGCTGCGCCTGCTGTTCCTCCGGTCCCGTGGTGCGGCGGTCGGGGCGGTGCCGGTGCCGGGACCCGTTGAGCGGACGGCGCCCGGGGCCCGGCCGCGGTCGGTCGAGGGGGAGGCGCCTGAGGCGTGCTCGGCGCCTGCCGTGGCGCGGACGTGCGGGCCGCGGGAGCCGTCTGCCGCGGTGGCGTCCGCCGAGGGGGAGCGGCGGCGGGCGGGGGAGCGGGGGCGGAGGGCCCCGGGCGGCCCAGCGGGGGCGGGGTGGCGCGAGGGGTCTGCTGCCAGGTGGGCAACGGCGGTTCCGCGGACCCGTGGCGCGGTCGGGAAGAGGACAACTCGGGCTCCTGGGAGGGGTGTCAGTGGTGACAGGAAGCGGCGAGGAACACCAGCAGCACCGCCAGGGCGATGAACGCCAGGCAACTCCCCCCGCCGTCCGGGTCCTTGCGGTTGGTCTCGACCTGGCCGCCGGGAACGAGCCCGGTGTGGTGCACGGTGTAGTGCTCGAGATGCTCCTTCTGGCCCTGGGACTCGGTGCCCCAGGACGTCTTGAAGCTGCATTCGCCGCACCAGTAGCGGTAAGCCACTTCAGCTCCTGAATGATGCGTGTCGGACGGGACGGATCGTCGGGGCGGACCCGACGTCGGGATGGGACGGGACGCGTGCGGGGCGCGGCGGCGCGGGCTTCAGCGCCAGCGCCAGCAGACGGTGTAGCTGAAGGCGGGGTAGTAGGTGGAATGCCACCAGGTGGCGCCGTCCCGGCCGCAGAACGAGCGGTCCGCGTACCTGCTGGTCCGCCCCGTGACGTAGACGTTCGACTTCGCGCAGCTGCCCGCGTTGGTGAAGGTGTTGCCCGACTTGACCAGGCACTCGTTGCGGGTCGCGTAGCCGGCGTCGTCCGGGTACTGCATGGACATGCACAGCAGCACGTCGAGGCTGGAGTTGCCCGGGACGGTCATGGTGCGCCACCGGTTGTAGTGCGGCCAGTTGTCGCACTTGGAATGGGCCGTGGTGCCGCGGTAGACGGCGAGGACCTTGAACGCCCCGGCCCGGCAGGACAGTTTCGACCACGCGTCGTCGTCGGGCGCACCGAACACGCACTCCCCCTGGCGGGCGTGGAACGCGCTGCCCCCCGAACTCTGGTAGCTCAGGCACAACACGCGGTCGTACGCGGTGAAGGAGACGCTCTCGTCGCTGTCGGTGACGTCGTCGCAGCTGTCCAGATCGGTGGTCCCGGTGTTGACCCGGACCACCTTGAAGGTGCCGACACCGCAGTCCGCGGAGCTCAGGTCGGCCTGCTTGCTGCCTCCGTCGTCGTGGAAGCAGTCCCCGACCTCGGCGGTGGCGCCGGGGTCGGCGGGGGCCGCGGACTCCGTGTCCGGGGCGTCCGCCGCGGAGTCGTCGGAGCCGTCCGATCCGTCGTACGCGGAGTCGTCCGAGTCGTCGGTCGAGTCATCGCCCGAGTCGTCGTCAGAGTCGTCGTACGTGTCGCCCGGGTCGGCTGCGGGGCCCCCGGTGCGCCCCCAGGTGAGGGACGGGAGGGGGAACGGACTGCTGCTCCAGCCGACGCCGTTGGTCGTAGCGACATCGTCGGCCTGGGAATGCAGGTAGCGGCTGCCCACGATCAGCAGAACGGCGGCCAGGATGCCGGCGACACCCTTGAGGACGCCCAGGGCGTTGGCCGCTGCCGCGCCGTTCGGGCGCCGCGGGCGCACGGCCTGCCCCGGCCCGGCGCTGCCGGGCCGCCCTCCGGGCCCGGGGGAGCCCGCGCCCGGTCCGGCCGGCTGTCCGGTGGGCTTCCGGGCGGGCCTGGGCCTGTTCTTTTTCTTCTTGGGGTGGTTGGTCGCGGTGGTGGCGGCCGATGCGAGCTGTTCGGCCCAGGCCGCCGCGGTCGGCCGCCGTTCCGGTGCCGTCCGCAGCGAGGCGCGGGCCAGGTCGCCGAGGCGGGAACCGGCCCGGGACAGGTCGGCCGGGTCCCTCGTGGTCTGGTCGCGGGCGAACAGCCGGATGGCGAGGAGGCCGAGTTTGTGGACGTCGCTCGCCGGCGTGGCCAGTTCCTCTCCCGCGGGGACCTGCCAGTCGGGGGTCTCCGCCTGAGGCAGCACGCTCGCGCCCCGCAGGCGCATCGCGTCGCTGTCGATGAGGAAGCACTCGGGCCGGGGCGACAGGCTGAAGAGGAGGTTCTTCGGGGAGACGTCCCCGACGGCGATTCCGAAGCCGTGCAGGCGGTTCAGGGTGGCGGCCAGGTCGGCGAGGAGGAGCAGCCGGTCGCGATCGCCGACGGTCAGCCCGATCCCGGCGACATAGGCGTCGTCGTTGAGGAGGTACTCCATGGTGGCGAGCCGCCGCGGCCCCGCACCCGCGCCGGCCATCGATCTCAACGTGAACCGGAAGCGGTCGGGTACCGCCCGCATCAGGAACCCGCACGGCCCGCCCCCGCGCTGGACGACGACGGCGGGCCAGGCGGTCTTCTCGCACAGCCAGCGTCCGTCCTCGCCGGAGAGCCGGCCGAGCAGCGCGACGGCGGAATCGAGCGCAGCGGTGTCCAGGCCCGGCAGGACGGCGGCGCCGTACTCCTTGTAGACGACCTCCCAGTCGCCGTCCGCCGCACCCCGGTTCACGCGCTTGTTGCGGACCTGGTGGACGGTGCCCTGTCCGCCCTGGCCCAGGCGGTCCCCGAGGACCAGCGTGGTGACGTCGACGGGTGCGGGACGGTCGGCGCTCACCGCGGCCCCTCCTCGGGCACCGGCCTCGCCTCGGGCACCGGCCCCGGCTCGGGCGTCGGCCCGGTGGCCGTCCGGGGCCAGACGGCCAGCAGGGTCCGGTCGTCGTCGAACGTCTCCCGGGAGAAGTCCAGGACGTGCCCGAGCCACAGCGGTGACGGCGGCACGGCGAGCTGGCGGGCGAAGAGCGCGCCGACCGCGCCGTCTCCCTCGCCGAGCGGATCCCCGAACCCGTCGGTGCCCACCAGCAGCACCCACGGCTCGCCGAGCCGGAAGACGGCCTGCTCCGGACGGTCGGGTACCCGGGGCAGCGGTGCGACCTCGTTGCCGACCACTTCCGTGTCCGTTCCGGTCTTCAAGGCGAACAGCGGCCGGTAGCGGCCCTTGGACCGGTCCAGGAGCCAGGCGCCGGAGTCGCCGACGCGGAACAGTTCGACGCGCGGGCCACCCGGGGTGGGGCGGACCGCACCGGCCACCACCGTGGTCGCGAACAGGTGTGCCGCGTCATCCGGTCCCGCGTCGCCGGTCCCCAACCGCCATCGCGCCAGCTCCTGGAGGCGGTACGCGGCGAAGACGGCCACGTCGGCCGGGTCCAGGGGCGCCGGTGACCGGGAGAGGAGGTGCAGGATCCGCTCCACGCAGGCCCGGCTCGCCTCGACGGCGCCCCGGTGCGACTCGGTGGCGCCGGAGACGCCGTCGGCGACGGCGAACACCACGCTGCCGGTGGCCTGGTGCACTGCCCTGCTGCCCGTGCCGCGTCCTGCCGCGGTCGGCGGTAGTAGCGGTGCTTCTCCCCGCGGACCGAGGCGAAGCGGAGCGTGAGGCGGTCCGTGGACCAGCCGTCGCACTCGCTGTCGGGGAAGTCGAAGGCGTACTCGTCGGGAGGCCGGGCCTCGAACTCCAATCCGGGGATGTCGACCGTGATCCGCTGCCACGGCCGCCGGTCGGGAACCGGGAGAGGCGACGCCGGTCCGGTCCGGGCCGGGGGGACGTGGACCGGGGCGGCGAACGGACGCGCCGGCGGCGCCGCGGCCTGCGGTGTCGGGTTCGGCGGTGTCGCGCTCGGCGGTGTCGCGCTCGGCGGTGTCGGGTTCGGCGGTGTCGCGCTCGACCCGAGTGCGCGCGGCCCAACTGCCGTCGCCGGATGAGCCGTCGCCGGATGAGCCGTCGGCGGTGAGGCCGTCGGAGGGGATGAGCTCGGAGGGGACGAGCTCGGAGGGGGTGTGCTCGGCTGAGGCGCGGGCTCCGGAGAGGGGCTCCGCCGGTGTCCGCGGGTCACAGGCCGACCTCGTCGATCGCCAGGGTGAACTGGTCGGGCTGGTTCACGACCAGCCGCGGCGCGGCCGAGTTCAGCGCCTGGCCGGTCGCCACCAGGCTCGCGGTGAGGGACTGGAAGAACTCGGCGACCGCCTTCCCGATGTCGGTGCCGGGCTTGGCGACGAACGCGAACTCCGGCCGGGTCGCGACGTCGACCATGGTCTGCGCCTGGGCGTCGCCGATGCCGCAGGCGATGATGTTGGGGGCGGTCGGGGTACGACCCCGGTCGGTCAGGGCGGCGTGCGGGGCGTGCCAGTCCGTGCCGTCGCTGGGCTGGCCGTCGCTGAGGAAGAAGACCACCGGGCGGTGCACCTTGTAGCCCTCGCCGCGCAGCCACTGCACGTCGGAGGGGATGCGCTGCACCATGTCGTCGAACACGGCCCGGTAGCCGGTCATCCCGCGAATCTCCACCCGCGGCACCGAGACCTCCGTACGCATGTCGGCCACGGCGAGCCTGACCTGCACGTCGTCCGAGAAACCGAGGACCGCGAGCCTCAGCTTCGCCGCGATCATCGGCTCCGCGCGCAGCCCCTCGCACAGCGAGGTCACCCCGCCCTGCAGATCGCCCACATACGGGCCCATCGACGCCGACTCGTCGGCCACGACGTAGGTCGGCAGCAGCACGCCCTTCGTCTCCGCCATCGCAATCAGCCTCCTCGCACTCGCTCGTTGATGTCGTGTGCGGAGCCCGCCGCGCACCGCGGCAGGTGTCCCCGCAACGGCGATGCTGGCCGCCGGCCGGCGAAGTGCCCAGGTCATACGACCCGTCATATGTGACCGGTCGTCACGGTAAGCTCACAGGGCATCTGGTCACGGGGCGAAGGGTGTCGGTGTGGCGGAGAGGCTCGGCGAGCTGCTGCGCCGGCTGCGCAAGCAGGCGGGGCTGACCCAGGAGCAGTTGGAGGCACGCTCCGGCATCAGCGTGAGCACCATCCACCGGATGGAGAACGGCAAGCCCTTCGACCACCGGCTCCGCTCCCTCGGCCGGTTGGCCGAGGCGCTGGAGGCGGGCCCCGAGGACCGGCAGCGGCTGACGGCGGCACTCGGCGGCGAGAAGGAGCCGCAAAAGCACGCGCCGGAGGAGGAGCCCCCAAGGGATGCGTCGGAGGAGGAGCCGCCGGGGCACGCGCCGGCGGTGGACTTACCGGCCGCCCGTTCCCCCGGACCTGGGCCCGCCCACGCCCCCGGAGCGGTCCGCGGACCGCTCGCCGACGCCGCGGACGAACTGGCCCGGGAGATCAGACGGCGCTGGCAGCACGAGGAGGCGCAGCGCCGAGTGCACCACCCCTTCCCGTTGCCGGTGCGGTGGCGGCGAGTGCCCACCGGGCTCGCCGACCACGCGGAGAACAGCCGTCCCCCGCACCCGGCCTCGCGGAACGCCCCGCCCGGAGGGGACCCGAGCGGAGCCCTACCGGACGTGGCCGACGTCTACCGGCGCGTCGGTTCGGGACGGCTGCTGGTCCTCGGCCGGGCCGGTTCCGGCAAGTCGGTCCTCGCGATCCGGTTCGTACTGGACCTGCTGGAAGCGCGGCAGAGCGGGGAGACGTCCCTCCGGGTGCCGGTGATCTTCGGTGTCGGCTCATGGGACCCGACCGCGGTCGAACTGCGCGACTGGCTGGTCGAACGCATGCTGCGGGACCACCCGCACCTGGCCCGCCGGGTGCCCAGCGGGAAGACCCTGGCCGCCGACCTCCTCGACGCGGGACTCGTCCTGCCGGTCCTCGACGGGTTCGACGAGATCGCCGAGGGGCTGCGTCAGGACGCATTGGAGGCGCTCAACCGCGATGCGACACCCCTTCTCCTCACCAGCCGCCGCCCCGAGTTCGCCAAGGCCGTCGAGGACGCGCACGGTGCGCTGGCCTCCGCGGTCGTCATCGAACTGTGCGAACTGACCCTGGACGATGTGAAGGAGTACCTCCCCCGTACGGCACCACTGCTGCCCAGCGCGTCGGCCGCCTCGGACGGGGACGGCGCGTCGGCCGGGTCGGAAGGGTACGGCGCGTCGGCCGGGTCGGACGGAGGCGGCGCGTCGTCCGGGTCCGCGGGGAGCGGTGCGGCGGTTTCGGCAGGCGGGACGGGCGTCTCGGCGGAGTCGGGGGCGCCGGAGGGGCGGGGCGGCGGCGGTACGCCACGCACGACCTGGGACGCCGTGCTGGAGAAGGCGGCGACCGGGGAGGAGGCGGGCGGCGCGCATCTCAGCGAGGCCCTGAGCACCCCTCTGATGATCGCACTGGCCCGGACGCTGTACAGCGACTCGCCCGACCGCAGGCCGGACGAACTCCTCAGGACGGAGCGGTTCCCGGACGCGCATGCCGTCGAGGAGCACCTGCTCGCCGGATTCGTCCCCGCCGTCTACCGTCGCCGCGCCCCCGGACGGGCCGACGGCGGCGGCCGCCGCAGCACGCCGTCGGACGCCGCGCGGGCGCAGCGCTGGCTCAGCCACCTCGCCCACCACCTGGTCGGGTTCCCGCACGAGCGGCAGGACCTGGCCTGGTGGCAGCTGGGCGAGTCGCTGCGCCGCTCTACACGGGTCCTGGCCGTCGTACTGGCGTCGACGCTCAGCATCACCCTCGCCACCTGGATCGTCGCACTGTCCTCCCTGCCGTTCCTGGGGGACGCGCCCGGCGTGCTCACGCCGGCCCAGATCATGGTCGAAGGCGTCCTCATCGGGCTGGCGGGCGGTCTCGCCTTCGGCGTCGCCTACGCGGCCGTCGGCACGCGCAACGGGGGCAGGGCCGTCGAACCCACCCGCGTCCGGTTGGGGCTCCCCGGCGGCGGGCGCGGCATGGGCCGCCGATCGGTCCGGGAGATCGCCGCCTACCTGGGGGCCGTCCTCATGGGCGGCTTCGTGATGGGCATCGGCATCGCGCTCGTGACCAGCCTGCAGTACGTGGTGTTCTTCCACGTGCCGGTCGCCACCTCGGCCATGCTCCGGGTCACGCTCACCAACATGCTGGTCTACGCCCTGATCTTCGGCCCGTCCGCCTGTCTCGTCTTCGGGCTGGTGGTCGCCCTCGAAGCCCCTCTCGACGTCACCGCCGCCGCCACTCCCGAGGGGCTGCTGGCCGTGAACCGCGCGACAGCCGGACGCCGCGCCCTGGTCCTGGCCCCGCTGCTCAGCCTCGCCATCGCGGTGGGCGGGCACGTGCTCGTCTTCCTGCTGCACGGCGCGCTGGGCGAACTGTCCTGGTCCCTGTCCGGCGCGCTCCCCGTCGCCGCCGCGGGCGGGCTGGGCGGCACGGCCGCCTACGTGCTCGCCTTTACCGCGTGGGGGCAGTGGATCCTGCTGTCGCGGATCTGGCTCCCCCTGACCGGCAAGCTGCCCTGGGACACCATGGCGTTCCTCGACGACGCCTACCGCCGGGGCGTGCTGCGCCGACGCGGGGCGGTGCACCAGTTCCGCCACCTCCGCCTGCAGCACCATCTCGCCCGCTCCTACCGGGAGGTGCACGGGGGCTACCGTCCCGTGCGCCTCCCGCCGCCCTCCGCGGACCGGGTCTGAGCGGCCAGCCCTCGTCCCGGGAGTGCGGTCGCTGCGTTCCGGCTCGGCTTGGGGGGAGGCCGTCCCAGCTCTGGAGTCGGCCTCCGCCCGGGTGCCGGTCCCCGACCGGTCAGTTCTTGCTCGGGTGGGGGGTGGAGCCGTAGGCGAGCAGGAAGCGGTCGCGGAAGGCGCTCATCTTCCACACCGGAGCGTCATGCGCGGGGCGCAGTCCGTCGGTCCAGTTCCAGTCGTCGATGGCGTCCAGCACCTTGGGGTCCTTGGCCACGATGGACACCGGGACGTCCCGGTTGGCGTGCTCGCCGCTGACCCGCGCGATGGGCTGGTGGTCGCCGAGGAAGACCAGCACGGTGTCGTCGGTGCCGTAGCGCTCCAGCCACTGGGTCAGCGCCGTCACCGAGTACTGGACGGACTTGCCGTACTCCTCCTTGGACCGCTCCGGGGAGGCGATGATGTCGGCTGCCTTGTTGCCCGCCTTCTCGATCGGGCCGAAGATCCGGCCGTCGCCGAGTTCGTCCCAGCCCACCATCTTCGGGATCGGTCCCCACGGCTGGTGGCTGGAGGTCAGGATGACCTCCGACATCAGCGGCTTGTCCCGCTTCTTTCCGTGCTCCAGTCGCTGGAAGGCCTCCAGGGCGTACTGGTCCGGCATCGTCGACCAGCTGAACTTCGGTCCCTGATAGCCCAGTTGGAAGGCGTTGTGGACCTTGTCGAGACCGAAGAAGCGCTGTTCCGGCCAGACCTTCTGCACCCCCGGCATGACGCCGACCGTGTCCCAGGCGCCGGTCTTCTGGAAGACCTTGGTGAGGCTCAGGCGGTCCCCGGTGGTGACCGTGCGGTAGCGGCTCTGGTTGCTGATCCACAGACCCGACAGGAAGGTGGAGTGGCCGAGCCAGCTCCCGCCGCCGTACGTCGCCGAGGTCAGCCAGCCGCTCTTGGCGTGGAAGCCGGCCGCGGCGAGGTCGCCGGTCGCCGAGTCGAGGGTGCTGTCGACACCCGGCGCCTCGATCGGGTCCTCGACGGCGCTGCGGCCGTAGCTCTCGATGAAGGTGAAGATCATGTCCTTGCCGCGCAGGTCCGGCACCAGTTGGTCGCCCGGCGTGGCGCCGAACGCGTCGGCCTTGACCTGCTTCGCGAACTGCTCCTCGTCCTGGAGAGTCCGGCTCACGGCCTTCTGGCGTGCCTGGAACATCGCCACCGACTGCTGGGAGGCCAGCGGGACGCCGTCGTACTTCACGCCGACGCTGGCGCAGGTCATCCAGACCGCGCTGACCAGCAGCAGTGCCCGGGTCGCCCGGGAGGGGTCGCGCCTGAGCACGTCGCCGATCCGGACCACGGACAGCACCAGTACGGCGAAGAGCACGACCACCAGCGCGAGGACGCCGACGACGGCCAGCCGTGCGACCGTCCCGCCCCTGGTGTCGCCGACGAAGGACTCGGCATCGCCGAGGAGCGGCCAGTCCAGGACGATGTCGAAGTTGCGGCCGAGGTACTCGTAGAACCCGACGTCCAGGAGGTTCAGCACCGTCTGTGCGCCCAGGGCCAGCCCGAACAGCACCGCCACGACCAGCCGCACCCGCCGCCGCAGCGCGACCATCACCGCGGCGAGCAGCAGCAGCTCGACCGGGATCCGGGTGAACCGCTCGAACTGGAACGCTTCACTCCGGTTCGGTAGCAGCAGCGCGGCGCCGACGATCGCGAACGCGACGACGGTGGCGGCGATCGAGAGTGCCCGCGAGGTCGCCGGGTGGTCCTCCCGCCAGCCCTGCCAGGCCCGGCGGACGCGGCGTACGCGCAGTACGGTCAGGGAGGCCAGCGCCCCGCGCAGGGAGAGGCCCCCGGTACCCGCGGAGGGGCTGCCGGTGCCGGGGGAGGCGGCTTCTCCGGGGGACGGCGCATCCTCGGTGGACGGGGCCTCGCCCGGGGAGCGTTCGGGCGCGGCGGAGTCGGACGGGTCGGTGGACTCGACCACGCTGGTGGCCCCCTGCACCGTGGTGGACTCGGGCGGGGCGGTGGTGTCGGAGCCGGTGGCGGTTCCTTCCGTCGTCCTCGCGGTTCCGGCCGTCGTCCTCGCGGTTTCGGCCGTTGTCCTCGCGGTTCCGGATTCCGCCTCGGCGGCGCCCGTCTTCGCCACCGTCCGGGCCGCAGCGGCGTCCGTCGCGCTGGACTCCGCCCCTCCGGTGTCCGCCCCTCCGGTGTCCGTCGCTCCGGTGTCCGCCCCTCCGGAGTCCGCCGCAGCCGTCGCGTCCGGGCCGTTGGCTTTCGAAACGGTGGCCTTCGGACCGGTGCCCTTCGGGCCGCCGGCGTCCGTGCCGGTGGCGTCGGAGCCGCCGGCGGACGGCTCCGCGGTGGCGGACGGCTCCGCCGCTCCGGTCGTCCCGGGCGATGGGTGTGTACGCGTGTGCTGAGGCACCCCGAAGGTCCTTCCGTGCGCGGCGAGAGCGAGTGGCGGGCCCGCCGGTGGGGCGGTGCCCGCCACTGTTCCCTACGGCCCCCTCCGCGCCGCTGTTCAGCCCCCTCGGCCAGCGTCCGGCAAACACCGGGCAAACGCCTCGCCAACCGCTTCCGGGGACCGCGGGAGCCCGCGCCCTACGCCCCGCCGACCGCCGTGAGCAGCGCCAGGGGAGCCGCCGCCGACCGGGACTCGCGCACGCACGCGTGCGGGTACGGCACCGGCTCCGCGTGGGTGTCGCGTCCGTACCCCGCCAGCACCTCGGGCAGGCGGTGCCCGGTCGCCCCGGCCGCGTCGACGAGGGCGTGGGCGACGGTCCGCGCCTCGTCGTGCAGGCCGTAGCGGGACAGGCCGAGGGCGATCAACGCGTTGTCGTGCGGCCAGACCGAACCGCGGTGGTACGACAGCGGGTGGTACGCCGGCTGCCCGGACGCCAGGGTGCGCACCCCCCAGCCGGAGAAGAAGTCGCCCTCCAGCAGGCGGCGGCCCACCAGTTCGCCGTACTCCTTGTCCAGCAGCCCCGACCACAGCAGGTGCCCGGCGTCCGAGGCCAGCGCGTCGACCTGCCGGCCCTCGCCGTCGAGCGCGAGAGCGGGGAAGGACCGCTGCGGCATCCAGAAGTCCCGCTGGAAGCGGTCGCGCAGGTCGCCCGCCGCCTGCTCCAGGAGCGCCGCGTACGTCGCGTCCTGCCACGCGGTGCGCGCCAGCCATGCCGTGCGCCGCAGCGCGTCGTACGCGTAGCCCTGGGCCCCCGCCGCCATCACCGGCCCGGTGGGGCGGGTGCCGTCGGCCCAGCAGATGGCGCCGGGGGAGTCCTTCCAGTTCTGGTTCGCCAGGCCGCCCCGGTCGGCCCGGTAGACCAGGTAGCCGCGCGAGGTCAGTCCGCCGTGGTCGAGCATCCAGCCGACGGCGGCCCGGGCGTGCGGCTGGAGCCGGCGGGCGAGTGCGGTGTCGCCGGTCTGCTCGACGTAGGCGCCGAGCAGCACCAGGAACAGCGGGGTGGCGTCCACGGAGCCGTAGTACCGCCCGAAGGGGACCTGGCCGAAGTGGGCCAGCTCCCCGTGCCGCACCTCGTGCACGATCTTGCCGGGCTGGGCCACCGATCCGGGGCCGGTCTCGGTCGCCTGGGTCGCGGCGAGCGCGAGCAGGGTCGCGGCGGCCGGCCCGGGGCGGTAGGGGAGCGCGAAGAGCGAGGTGAGCAGGGCGTCGCGGCCCAGCAGCGTGAGGAACCAGGGGGCCCCGGCCGCCGGAACGCGCAGTTCCTCACCGTCCGGTCCGACCGCCGGGACCTGCAGCGCCGCGAGGTCGGCGAGGCCCCGCGCACAGGCCGCGGCCAGTTCCGGCCAGCCGGTGGGGAAGGCCACGCCGGTGCTGAAGTCGCCCTCCGCGGCGAGCAGTCGCTCGCGGACGGCCATGGGGGAGCGGGGGACGCGCAGCGCCCGCTTCTCGCCGTGCGCCCGGGCCATCACCCGCAGGGTCAGTTCGGCCGTGCCGTGCGGTGCGAGGTCGAGCGTCCACACCAGGCGGCGGGCGCCGGTGCCGGTCTCCTCCACCCCGTCCGGCGCGGGCTGGGCCGTCACCGTGGTGCGGGAGCACCACTCGCCGCGGCGGTACGTGAACTCCAGTCCGTCGTCCAGCACCTGGCGGGAGCGGACGGCTCCGGTCTTGGCGTAGGTGCGGTGGTCGGCGCGCAGTTCGAACTGGTCGGCGAAGTCGGCGTCGACGGTGACGGCGAGGTGCACCGTGGTCGGCGCCGGGCGGTTGCCGGAGATCCGGAGTAACTCCACGAAGGAGCCGTCGCCGACGGCCTGGTCGCGGAAGAGGGTGCAGGCCGGCGGCTCGTCGCGGCCACCGCGCGGGACCAGCACGCAGCGGGCGGTGTCCCCGTCCGCGACCGGCGTCAGCGCCTCGGGCACCGCGCCGTCCACGGTGAGCTGCCAGCGGCTCAGGTGCCGGGCGTCGCGGACGAACAGCCCGTCCGGCGAGGGGCCGGTACGGCCGCCGCGCACCCCGCTGATGTCTCCGCCGTCGTCCACGGCGGCGAACGTCCCGCCGTACACGAGCAGGTGATGTCGGTCCGTCATCGTCGATCCCCTCCCTCGATCCGACCGAGCCTCCGGTCGACTGCCACGCCGCCCCCGCCGCCCGCGGTACCGCTGCCCCCACTGCCGCTGCCGCTGCCGCTGTCCTCGCTCCCGTCGCCCGGGTCGCCTGCGGTGCCGCCCGGGTTGTCCGTGCCGCGCCGGTCGCCCGAAGTGCGGCCCGGGACGGCCGCTGTGCCACCTCGGGCGGCGACCGCCGTGCCCCCCGGAGCGGCGACCGTGGTGCCGCCCGGGGAGGCCGTCGCGCCGCCCTGCTCGAACGTGCCGCCGCCGTGCAGCAGGTCGAGGGTGAGTGCCGCCGTCCAGCTGAAGCCGGTCGCCCCGCACGGCTCCCCGGTGTACGGATCGACGTACTCGGCGTGCCCGGTGGCGTCCGCGGTCTCCACCAGCGCCCGGCGCAGCGCCCTGGCCCGGGAGCGCTCGCCGTGCAGGGCCAGTCCCCGCTGGAGCAGCCAGCCGGTGTTGAACCAGGCCGGGCCGCGCCAGTAGCGGTGCGGGTCGAAGGACTCGCCGAGCAGGTCGTAGCTGGGGACCAGCCGGGTGGTGGTGCCGAGGCCGAAGTGGGGGCCGGTCAGGGTGCGCACCAGCGCGCCGGCGATGTCGCCGGGCAGCGCGGGCAGCAGCAGCGGGATCAGCCCGGCCACGCTGCGCCCGCCGACGAGCCGCCCGTCCGGCGCCGTCCCGTCGCGCAGGTCCCGGCACCGGAACAGGCCCGCCGCCGGGTCCCACAGCCGGTCCACCAGCGCGCCGGTCAGCCGCTCGGCCCGGGCGTGCCGGGCGGTACCGGCGGCCCCCAGCTCCCCGGCGATCCGGGCGAGCGCGTGCTCGGAGGCGATCAGCAGGGCGTTGAACGCCGGGTCCTCCACCGCGAAGGCGCCCCCGCCGTCGGCGTACCCGGCGTCCCGGTAGTCCGCCGCCAGGCGCACGTACCGCCCGTAGTCGAGGTCCGTCGGCCGGTCCTCGGCGGCGCCGTGGTCCAGGTCGGCCCTGCGGAAGGAGCGGGCCGGCGCCGGGCGGACACGGGCCAGCGGGACGTCCCAGCAGGGGCTGTTGTCCATACCCTGTTCCCAGGGATGCACGACGGCCGCGAGCGAGCCGCCGCCCAGGTCGCGCCGGTGCAGCAGGTACCGGTGCCAGGCGGCGAGCCGCGGGTAGGCCCGGGCCAGGAAGCCGCGGGACCGGGACAGCTCCGGGTCGGCGCAGTGCACCAGCCACGCGGCCAGCGCGTGCACCGGTGGCTGCACGATCCCCGACGTCTGTACGGTGCGCGGGGCGCCCGCCGTGTGCCCGGCGGTGGAGGAGTGCCAGAAGTCGGGGCTGGGGAAGTAGGCGTCGAGTGGGACGGAGGGGTTGAAGACGATGTGCGGGATGCGTCCGTCGCCCCACTGGGCGCTCAGCAGCGTCTCCAGCTCCGTCTGGGCCCGTAACGGCGACAGGTGCCGCAGCCCGATGGCGATGAACGCCGAGTCCCAGGACCACTGGTGCGGATACAGGCCCCGCGAGGGCACGGTGGACGTGCCGGTCCAGTTCTCCTCCAGCACCCTGGCCGCCCGGGCCCGCGGCCCCCGCGCCGGCGCCCCCGCTGCTCCGGCCGCCACCGCGTACGCCTGCCCGACCTCGACCTCGACCTCGACCTCGACCTCGGCCGGTGCCGCCGATGCCCGCCCGGTCCCGGTCGCCGCCGCGGGTGCGCGCCCGGGCGGCGCCGGCGGATCGTATGCGATCGCGCGCGACGCGGGGCGGGCGGTGAGTTGGGCAGTGCGATCCACTCGGGGCTCCCCGAAAGACGTCCGGCCGACAGGTTTGGCTCTGGCTACCATAGGGTTACGTCTATTTAACACGCAAAACCCAGGATGTAATGCATCCTTGGGAAACACAAGGGGGTGCGCATGACGGGACGGACCGGTAGGGCGGGACGCGGCGGGAGCCAGGCGAGCGCCGGCGATCTGCTCGAACTCGTGCGCAGCGGCCGCGCCACCACCCGCGGCGCCCTCCAGCAGGCCACCGGACTGTCCCGGGCCACCGTCGGCCAGCGGCTGGACCGCCTGTTCCGCGCGGGCTGGCTGCGCGAGGGCGGCGGCGGCCCGGTCGGCTCGCCGCTCGGCGGCCGCCCCTCCATCACCCTGGAGTTCGACGACGCGCACGCGGTCGTGCTCGCCGCCGACCTGGACACCCGGCACGCCCGCACCGCCGTGCTCACCCTGACCGGCGAGATCCTCGCCGAGCACACCGGCACCCTGGTGATCGACGACGGCCCGGACGTCGTCCTCGGCGAGCTGGGCCGCTGGTTCGCCACGCTGCTGGAGAAGGCCGGTCACACAGCGACCGAGGTCTGCGGCATCGGGCTGGCCGTGCCCGGCCCCGTCGACCGCGAGACCGGCCGGGTCGTGCAACCACCGATCATGCCGGGCTGGGACGGCTACGACATAAGAGGTCGCCTGGCCCGCGCCCTCGGCGACCACACCGGTGCCGGGCCGGTGCCCGTCCTGGTCGACAACGACGCCAACCTCATGGCGTACGGCGAGCAGCGCACCGGCTACCCGGACTGCTCGGCGTTCGTCCTGGTGAAGGTCTCCACGGGCATAGGGGCGGGCGTCGTGGTCGGCGGCTCCGTCTACCGCGGCATCGACGGCGGGGCGGGCGACATCGGGCACATCCGGGTCCCGGACGGCTCCGACGCGCTGTGCCGCTGCGGCTCCTACGGCTGCCTGGCCGCCGTCGCCAGCGGCGGCGCCGTCGCACGGCGGCTGGCCGCCGCGGGCGTACCCGCGGCCAGCGGCTCGGACGTGCGCGACCTGCTCGGGGCCGGGCACCCGGCGGCCGCCGAGTTCGCCCGGGAGGCCGGACGGCGGGTCGGGGAGGTGCTCGCGACGGTGGTGACGCTGCTGAACCCGGGCGTCCTGATGGTCGCCGGAGACCTCGCGGGGACCCCCTTCCTGACCGGCGTACGGGAACTGCTGTACCAGCGGGCGCTGCCGCGTTCCACGGCCCACCTGGACGTCGTGACCTCGCGGCTGGGCGAGCGCGCGGCACTGCTGGGCGCCGGGGCGCTGGTCGTGGAGCACCTGTACGCCCCGGAACGCGTCGAGGAGCGGCTGAGGGCCCTGGGTGTGTGAGTCGGACCTGGGCCGGGCGTTTGAGCCGGACCCTGGGCGCGTAGCCGGGCCCTGCCCTGGACGCGACCCTGGGCGCGTGAGCCGGGCCCCGGGCGTGAGAGTCGAGCCCCGGGCGTGAGAGTCGAGCCCCGGGCGTGTGAGCCGGGCCGCCGGCCCGACCGGCGCGGGCCTCCCCTTCCGAGGGGCGTCCGCATGGTGAAATCCGGCGGACTCCGAAGCGTGATTCTCGCCACCTCTGATCGATGCAGCGCTCAGATGAGCGGATCTTGAGCGGATGCACTTCTGGAATGGGTGGCACTCAGTGCCACCCGCTGATCGTTCATCGAGCAAACTCAAGCGTGCCCAATGCTGCTCATGTGAGCGTAGTGTGGTGTCTACGGGGATTGATTCGTTCAAGAGGTGAACACGTGGACGGTCGTTTGCTTGCCAAGCTTTGACTTTCGATCCACTGGTGGACGGCCGGTTACGGGCGCGTGACGCGCGAGTGGGCGTACCCAACCGCCTTTGATCTGGGTATGTTCCTCGCCGTCAGGGCAGCCACCGCGTCCTCGAGGAGTCGAGACCCGTGTCGGAAAACAAAGATCTCCAGGTAGCCGAGCAGGGCGACAGCGTTGAGGACGTGAAGTTCGTTTATGACTTCACCGAGGGCAACAAGGACCTCAAGGACCTTCTCGGCGGAAAAGGTGCGAACCTCGCGGAGATGACCAATCTGGGTCTTCCGGTCCCCCCGGGCTTCACCATCACCACCGAGGCCTGCAAGGTCTACCTCGACAGCGGCGAGGAACCCGCGGCACTGCGTGACGAGGTGAGTGCGCACCTCGACGCGCTGGAGCAGCGCATGGGCAAGAAGCTCGGCCAGCCCGACAACCCCCTGCTGGTCTCGGTCCGCTCCGGCGCCAAGTTCTCCATGCCCGGCATGATGGACACCGTCCTCAACATCGGCCTGTCCGACAAGTCCGTCCAGGGCCTGGCCAAGCAGGCCGGCGACGAGCGCTTCGCCTGGGACTCCTACCGCCGCCTCATCCAGATGTTCGGCAAGACCGTCCTCGGCGTCGACGGCGACCTCTTCGAGGAGGCGCTGGAGAAGGCCAAGCACACCAGGAAGGCCACGGTCGACACCGAACTCGAGGCCGCCGACCTGAAGAAGCTGGTCACCTCCTTCAAGAAGATCGTCAAGAAGGAGGCCGGCCGGGACTTCCCGCAGGACCCGCGCGAGCAGATGGACCTCGCCGTCAAGGCGGTCTTCGACTCCTGGAACGGCGACCGGGCCAAGCTCTACCGCCGCCAGGAGCGCATCCCGCACGACCTCGGCACCGCCGTCAACATCTGCTCGATGGTCTTCGGCAACCTCGGCCCCGACTCCGGCACCGGCGTCGCCTTCACCCGCGACCCCGCCTCCGGCCACCAGGGCGTCTACGGCGACTACCTGCAGAACGCCCAGGGCGAGGACGTCGTCGCGGGCATCCGCAACACCGTCCCGCTCGCGGACCTGGAACAGATCGACAAGAAGTCCTACGCCCAGCTCATGCAGATCATGGAGACCCTGGAGAACCACTACCAGGACCTCTGCGACATCGAGTTCACCATCGAGCGCGGCAAACTGTGGATGCTGCAGACCCGCGTCGGCAAGCGCACCGCGGCCGCCGCCTTCCGCATCGCCACCCAACTCGTCGACCAGGGCCTCATCGACGAGGCCGAAGCCCTCCAGCGGGTCAACGGCGCCCAGCTCGCCCAGCTGATGTTCCCCCGCTTCGACGAGCACGCCAAGGTCGAGCAGGTCTCCCGCGGCATCGCCGCCTCGCCCGGCGCGGCCGTCGGCAAGGCCGTCTTCGACTCCTACACCGCCGTCAAGTGGTCCCGCTCCGGCGAGCAGGTCATCCTGGTCCGCCGCGAGACCAACCCCGACGACCTGGACGGCATGATCGCCGCCGAGGGCATCCTCACCTCGCGCGGCGGCAAGACCTCCCACGCCGCCGTCGTCGCCCGCGGCATGGGCAAGACCTGCGTCTGCGGCGCCGAGGAACTCGAGGTCGACACCAAGCGCCGCCGGATGACCGTCCCCGGCGGCCACGTCGTCGAGGAGGGCGACGTCATCTCCATCGACGGATCCACCGGCAAGGTCTACCTCGGCGAGGTACCGGTCGTACCCTCCCCGGTCGTCGAGTACTTCGAGGGCCGCATGCACGCCGGCGCCGACGACGCCGACGAACTCGTCGAGGCGGTCCACCGCATCATGGCCTTCGCCGACCGCAAGCGCCGCCTGCGGGTCCGCGCCAACGCCGACAACGCCGAGGACGCGCTGCGCGCCCGCCGCTTCGGCGCCCAGGGCATCGGCCTGTGCCGCACCGAGCACATGTTCCTCGGCGACCGCCGCGAACTCGTCGAACGCCTCATCCTCGCCGACACCGAGGCCGAGCGGGAGGAGTCCCTGAAGGAACTCCTCCCCCTGCAGAAGCAGGACTTCGTCGAACTCTTCGAGGCCATGGACGGCCTGCCCGTCACCATCCGCCTGCTCGACCCGCCGCTCCACGAGTTCCTGCCCGACATCACCGAGCTCTCCGTCCGGGTCGCCCTCGCCGAGTCCCGCCAGGAGCCGCACGAGAACGAACTGCGCCTGCTCCAGGCCGTGCACCGGCTGCACGAGCAGAACCCGATGCTCGGCCTGCGCGGCGTACGCCTCGGCCTCGCCGTCCCCGGCCTGTTCACCATGCAGGTCCGCGCCATCGCCGAGGCCGCCGCCGAACGCCGGGCGGCCAAGGGCGACCCGCGCGCCGAGATCATGATCCCGCTGGTCGGCACGGTCCAGGAACTGGAGATCGTCCGCGAGGAGTCCGACCAGGTCATCGCCGAGGTCGAGGCCGCGACCGGCGCCGAGCTGAAGCTCGCCATCGGCACCATGATCGAACTGCCGCGCGCCGCGCTCACCGCGGGCCAGATCGCCGAGGCCGCCGAGTTCTTCTCCTTCGGCACCAACGACCTGACCCAGACCGTGTGGGGCTTCAGCCGCGACGACGTGGAGGCCTCCTTCTTCACCGCCTACCTGGAGAAGGGCATTTTCGGCGTCTCCCCGTTCGAGACCATCGACCGGGACGGCGTCGGCTCCCTGGTGCAGTCCGCCGCCGAGGCCGGCCGCCGCACCCGCCCCGACCTCAAGCTCGGCGTCTGCGGCGAGCACGGCGGCGACCCGGAGTCCGTCCACTTCTTCCACGAGGTGGGCCTGGACTACGTCTCCTGCTCCCCGTTCCGCATCCCCGTCGCCCGCCTCGAAGCGGGCCGCGCCGCGGTCACCTCCAAGGGCAGCGACCACCGCTAGCCCCACGGCAGCGGCAGGCGGCCTCCGGCCCTGAGCCCTCGCCCCTCGTCGCTGCCCCCACAGGCCCCCGGCCGGCCTCCCCGGCCACGGGCCCGGACCGGTCCCGACCCCGTGTGCGGGGGGCGGGGACCGGCCCGTCGAACCCCGGAGCCGCCGCTTGTCCCCCGACCCTCACCGATCGGCGGCGGCTCCGGACCCAAGAGAAGAGGACGGCACCCTTTGTGCGGGGGTGCCGTCCTCGCGGCGTATGAAACTCCCGCCCCTCAGTTTCTCCAGACCGCACCGTCACGATTGCCCTGCACGCCGACGGGTCGGAGCGTGATCCCATCGGCGCATGCCGTCGCGACCACGGGACGCCGAGCGCGCCCGGGGCGTATCCATGGTGTTCGAGGCGGCCGTTGACGCTCCGAACGGTCTGGAGTGTTCGAGGTTGGCTTTCGTCCCGCTCTCTCACACTCGCTATTCGGTCGGATCTTTCTCCGTGAATGGCTCTGCAGCTACCGGAGGTCTCCTGCGTGCGCGCGATGAAGGTATCGGCAATGGTTGTGCATTTATGCGCCATCGAATGTGGTTAATAAAAGCTGTCACGTTATTCGTGATGCATTATTCTTGCTTTCCGTGTTCATTGTGATCTTGCTTCTATGTCGGACTTTTGCGATTGCTTCCTCTGCGGGTTGCGTAGGTGTGAGCGACAGGTCGGGTGCTCAACAGCCCTGCAGTCACAATCTCTCAACGGCTACGGCTATGCCAACAGTAATCCCGTCACAGGAAGTGATCCGACCGGCCGACGGCTGGCAAATTGCCTCGGCAGTTGGAACGAGTGCGGACCGGGTTCTTCGGGTAGCCGAGGTGCATGGATTGAAGATCCCGATGGGCGTCCTTCTAGTGCGTCTGACGGCGACAGTGGCACAGATCAAACCGGCTCGGACGATAATGGCGGAGGCGTCTTGGGCTGGCTTAAAGGCTTCGGTAGTGCCTTCTTTGGTCAGGTTAAATCTCTGGTCACGACGCCATACCATCAACTCGTCACCGATAAGAAGTGCATTGTAGACGGTGAAAACTGCACCGGCATGCTGGAGCAGATGTTGTTGCAGTTGAATCCGAGTCAGGCGATGGCCCTCGGGCTAGTGGCTCGCGGAACTGAAATATATGGGGATTTCTCAAACGGTCGCAGTGATGAAGGCGCTGCGAAGGTCGCTTTTGATGTGCTCCTAGTTGCGGCCTTCCGAAGAGGGGGTGCAGTCGAGGGAGGTTCCAAACTCGATGAGATCGCAACTAGGTTCTTCGGAGGAAAGTGTAGTTTTACACCGTCTACTGCGGTCCTGATGGCTGATGGAGAGACCGAATCGATCAGCGACATCAAAGCCGGAGAAAAGGTTGAGGCTGCTGATCCCGATACCGGCAAGCACGAAGGGCCGCGCAGGGTCGACGCCACTCTCGTCAACCACGACTACGATCTCGTCGACCTCAAGATCGAGCGCGCTGATGGAAGCACAGGCACCCTTCACACCACGGCTAAGCATCCGTACTGGGATGACACCCTCCACTCCTGGGTTCCCGCTGGCCAACTACGTGAAGGGTATGCCCTTAACACAGCCAGCGATCACCATGTCCACGTTGCGAAGGTCACCGCACGCCCCGGTGACGGAGACATGTACAACCTCACAGTGGACGACCTCCACACGTACTATGTGCTGGCAGGCGAGACGCCGGTCCTCGTCCACAATTCGCAATGCACGACTCTTCCTTCGAGTTCTACAGATGATTTTGCTGTCATAGGAAGAAAGAGTGACGTCAATGTTGCGCGAGAGTGGGAAGGTCATGAGGTCCTCGACCTCCCCAGGTGGAGCATTGAGCAGAATGATCGATGGATTAAAGGAGTGATCGATAGTCGGCAAAAGGTTTATGTGTCGAGCCCGGAGCGAGGGAATCTTAGAACTCCTGGCGGAAGAGAAACGGTATTTGCTAGAGAGCTGAGGCAGTTGCGGGATGCCGGATATACCCGCGATGGGGATTACATGCTCCCTCCTGGGTAGGGGTGCAAATTCTCCATCTCGTCATGGTCGGATCATTGGAGGGCTGTATGCCTGTTAGTCGGCGACTTGCAGGGAAGATTGAGCAGGATTTTCCTGCGGACTCAGCAGCCGTAATTTCGATGCTCCACGACGTGGAGGGTGAATCGTTCGGCGGCGACGCCGGCGAGCGTCTCCTGGCTGCCGTCATCCTGGTATCCAGGGGTGAGGCTGACAGACTGGTTATGGCCCTGGAGCTGATGAAGGAGGACTGGCGAGATTTGCTGATGGATGCCGGTCTGGAATCGGAAGACTGGGCTTCGAAATTGGACGCATTTCTCGACCCAGGAGAGAGGTGACTTAGCTCCAACCTGGGGTAGTCAAAGGACTTATCCGGTCTTATGGACTTGGCTGCTTCGTTGAGGTCCTTGGCTTCAGGGCGGAGAGCAAGTCGGTCGCTGCCGCGAATCGGAAGCCCTGTCAGGCGCTGCTTGACAGGGCTTCGGTCTGGGGTGACGGCGTAGTTGCCACTGAGGTTGAAAGGCCAGGGTGAAGTGTCATAGAGGTCAAGGGTGAGGCCGGTTTCGGCAATTAA
>NZ_JBJZOJ010000083.1:0-29250 GCF_047200655.1 Streptomyces sp. MS06 | reverse complement strand
CCCCCCCCCCCCCCCCCCCCCCCCCCCCCCCCCCCCCCCCCCCCCCCCCCCCCCCCCTCCGCCGTACCGCCGCCTACGAGTGCGAGCGCAGCAGCGTCCGCATGGTCCGCATGGCCACCGACAGGTTGGCCAGGTCGAAGGCGTCCGAGCCCTGGATCTCCTCCAGCGTCGTCCGCGCCCGGGCCAGGATCGGCGCGTTCTCCCGCTCCCACACCTCGAACCGCTGCTCCGGGGTCGCCGTGCCGTTGCCCGCGGCCAGCACGTCCGCCGTCAGCGCCGAGTGCGCCGCGTACAGGTCCTCGCGGATCGCCGCGCGGGCCATGGACTGCCAGCGGTCGTTGCGCGGCAGTTCGATGATGCGGTCCATCAGCCGGGCGATGCCGAGCCGGTCGGCGAGGTCGTAGTACACCTCGGCGACGTCCAGCGGCTCCCTGCCCATGCGGTCCGCCACCGAGACGATGTCCAGCGCCGGGAACACCGAGGAGAACCCGGCCACCCGGGTGGCCGGATCGTCCGGCACGCCCGCGTCGGTCAGCTCGTCGTAGATCCGCTGGTACCAGTCCAGGTCACCGCCGCGCAGCAGCTTCGGCAACTGGGCCCAGACCTGCTCGACCCGCTCGGCGAAGAACGCGACCGTCCCGGCCAGCTCCAGCGGCTGCGGCCGGTTGTTGAGCAGCCAGCGCGTGCCGCGCTCGACCAGGCGCCGCGAGTGCAGCCGGATCCGGGTCTGCACATCGGCCTCGACCCGGTTGTCGAGCGCCTCGACCGCGTCCCACACCGGGGACGACAGGAAGATCGCACGCGCCACGGTCTGCGCCCGGACGATCTCCTCCAGCGAGGCGCCGGTCTCCTCCCGCAGCCGGTGCAGATAGGTCGTGCCACCGGTGTTGACCGTGTCGTTGACCAGGACGGTCATGGTGATCTCACGGCTCAGGGGGTGGCCGTCGATGCGGTCGGCGAACTGCTCGCGCAGCTCGGTCGGGAAGTAGGCGTGCAGCAGGCTCCGCAGGTAGGGGTCGTCCGGGAGCGAGGTGTGCAGCAGCTCCTCGGTGACGGTGATCTTCGTGTACGCCAGCAGCACCGCCGTCTCCGGGCCGGTGAGGCCCCGGCCGGCGGCCAGCCGCTCGCGGATCTGCCGGTCGGTGGGCAGGAACTCCAGCGCCCGGTCCAGATGCCCCTGGCGCACCAGGTGCTTCATGAAGCGCTGCTGGGCGTGGATCATGTCCTTGGACTGCGCCAGCGCGTTGGCGATCGCCGTGTTCTGCGCGTAGTTGTTGCGCAGCACCAGCCGGCCGACCTCGTCGGTCATCTCGGCGAGCAGCTTGTTGCGCTGCTTCACGGTCATGTCGCCGTCCGCGACCAGGCCGTTCAGCAGGATCTTGATGTTCACCTCGTGGTCCGAGGTGTCCACGCCCGCGCTGTTGTCGATCGCGTCGGTGTTGATCCTGCCGCCGTGGGAGGCGAACTCGATCCGGCCGAGCTGGGTCAGGCCCAGGTTGCCGCCCTCGCCGACGACCTTGACGCGGAGGTCCGCGCCGTCCACGCGGATCGCGTCGTTGGCCTTGTCGCCCACGTCGGCGTGCGACTCGGTCGCGGCCTTCACGTACGTGCCGATACCGCCGTTCCACAGCAGGTCCACCGGCGCGGCGAGGATCGCCTTCATCAGGTCGGCCGGCGTCATCTTGGCGATCTTCGCCTCGATGCCGAGGGCCTCGCGGATGTGGGCGTTGAGCGGGATGGCCTTCGCCGAGCGCGGGAACACCCCGCCGCCGGCGGAGATCAGCTCGCCGTCGTAGTCGGCCCAGGAGCTGCGGGGCAGCTCGAACAGCCGGCGGCGCTCGGCGTACGAGGTCGCCGCGTCCGGGCTGGGGTCGATGAAGATGTGCCGGTGGTCGAAGGCGGCGACCAGGCGGATGTGCTCGCTGAGCAGCATGCCGTTGCCGAACACGTCGCCGGACATGTCGCCGACGCCGACGACGGTGAAGTCCTCGCTCTGCGTGTCCAGGTCCAGTTCGCGGAAGTGGCGCTTGACCGACTCCCAGGCTCCGCGGGCGGTGATGCCCATGCCCTTGTGGTCGTAGCCGGCCGAGCCACCGGAGGCGAAGGCGTCACCGAGCCAGAAGCGGTAGCTGGCCGCGACGTCGTTGGCGATGTCGGAGAACCGCGCCGTGCCCTTGTCGGCGGCCACCACCAGGTAGGTGTCGTCCCCGTCGTGGCGGACGACGTCGGCGGGCGGCACGACCTCGCCGGCGACCATGTTGTCGGTGATGTCGAGCAGTGCCGAGATGAAAATGCGGTAGGCGGCCACCCCCTCGGCGAGCCAGGCGTCGCGGTCCACACCCGGGTCGGGGAGCTGCTTGGCGACGAAGCCGCCCTTCGCGCCGACCGGCACGATGACGGTGTTCTTCACCATCTGCGCCTTGACCAGGCCGAGGACCTCGGTGCGGAAGTCCTCCCTGCGGTCCGACCAGCGCAGCCCGCCGCGGGCGACCTTCCCGAACCGCAGGTGCACGCCCTCCACCCGGGGCGAGTACACCCAGATCTCGTACGCCGGGCGCGGGGCCGGCAGGTCCGGGATCGCCTGCGGGTCGAACTTCATGGAGACGTAGTCGTGCGGGCTGCCGTCCTCGGCCTCCTGGAAGAAGTTCGTCCGCAGGGTCGCCTTGATCACGGTGAGGAACGAACGCAGGATGCGGTCCTCGTCGAGCGAGGCCACCTGGTCGAGCGCGGCGTCGACCTCCTCCAGCAGGGCGTCGATCAGCTCCAGCCCGGCCTTCTGCCGGTCCGGCGACATCCGCGCCTCGAACAGCGACACCAGCAGCCGCGTGGTGTGGACGTTGGTGCGGAGGGTGTCCTCCATGTAGTCCTGGCTGAAGGTGGAGCCCGCCTGGCGCAGGTACTTCGCGTACGCCCGCAGCACCATCGCCTGCCGCCAGGTCAGCCCGGCACCCAGCACCAGCGCGTTGAAGCCGTCGTTCTCCGACTTGCCGGTCCAGGCGGCGGAGAAGGCGTTCTGGAACCGCTCGCGGGCGTCGTCGCCGAAGAACTCCGGGCCGCCGTTCTGGGTCCGGGGCAGGCGCAGGCCGAAGTCGTAGATCCAGACGTTGCGCCGGTCGGTGCAGCGCAGCTCGTACGGACGCTCGTCGATCACCTCGACGCCCAGCCGGCCCAGCACCGGCAGCACGTGCGACAGGGAGACGGCCTCCCCGCGGCGGTAGATCTTGAACCGGCGCTCGTCGGGCGCCGCACCCACCGGCTCGTACAGGCTGAACGAGAAGTCCTCGTGGTCGCTGCGGTCGCCGAGCCGCTCCAGGTGGACCAGGTCGGCGACGGCGGAGCGGGGAGTGTGGTCGGCCTTGTACCCCTCGGGGAAGGCGTTGCCGTAGCGGCGCAGCAGCTCGGCCGCGCGCTCCTCGCCGAACTCGGCGTTCAGCGCCTCCGCGAACCCGTCGGCCCAGGAACGGGCGGCCTCCATGAGCCGCGTCTCGATCCGCTCCCGGTCGGCGTCGCTCAGTTCGGACAGCTCGGTGCCCGCCGGGACCCGCACCACGAAGTGCAGCCGGGACAGGATCGACTCGGTGTTCCAGGCGGTGAAGTCGACGCTGGTGCCGCCCAGCTCCTCCTTGAGGATGTCGATGATGCGCAGCCGGACCGCGGTGGTGTAGCGGTCCCGCGGCAGGTACACCAGCGCGGAGTAGTACCGGCCGTACTCGTCCTGCCGCAGGTAGAGGCGCAGCCGGCGCCGCTCCTGGAGGTACAGCACCGACGTCACGATGGACCGCAGCTCGTCCACCGGCGTCTGGAACAGCTCGTCGCGCGGGTACGTCTCCATGATCTGGAGCAGGTCGCGCCCGTCGTGGCTGTTCGGGGAGAACCCGGCGCCCTTCAGCACGGCGTCGACCTTGCGCCGCACCACCGGGACCCGGAGCACGGAGTCGGTGTAGGCGGCCGAGGAGAACAGCCCGAGGAAGCGCCGCTCGCCGATGACGTTGCCGTCCGCGTCGAACTTCTTCACGCCGACGTAGTCGAGGTAGGACGGCCGGTGCACGGTGGCGCGGCTGTTGGCCTTGGTCAGCACCAGCAGCTGGTGCTCGCGGGCCTTGGCCCGGGCGTCCGCCGTGAGCCGCTCGAAGGACGGGCTGACCGGGTGGCTGTTCTCGGCCGCGTGGTGCGGGTCGGACCGCAGGACGCCCAGCCCGGTCCCGGGGACGGCGGCCAGCGTGTCGTCGTCCCGCAGCTCGTACTCGCGGTACCCGAGGAACGTGAAGTGGTCGCTCGCCAGCCAGCGCAGCAGCTCGCGGGCCTCCTCGACCTGCTGCCCGGGCAGGTCGCCGGGGACCGGCTCGTCGGCCAGGTCGTCGGCGAGGCGGGTCGCGGCGGCCCGCATCTTCTCCCAGTCCTCGACGGCCTCGCGCACGTCGGACAGGACCCGCAGCAGGTCGGAGGTGATCTGCTTCAGATCGGCGCGGTCGGTCTCGCGGTCGGTCTCGACGTGGATCCAGGACTCGACGTGCGCGTCGTGCGGCAGGTCGCCGGTGGGCCGGGTGGGAAGGACCTCGATGAGCTTCCCGGTCACGTCGCGGCGGACGACGAACTGCGGGTGGATGACCACGTGGATGCCGCGGCCCTGCCGCGTCAGTTCGTTGGTCACCGAGTCGACGAGGAACGGCATGTCGTCGGTGACGACCTCGACCACGGAGTGGCTGCAGGTCCAGCCGTTCTCGTCGACGGTCGGGGTGTGCACCCTGACGTTCGCGGTTCCCTGCGGCCGGCTCTCGGCGAGCCGGTAGTGCGAGTAGGCGGCTCCGAAGACGTCGACCGGATCGCGGTCGGTGAGGTCTTCCGGAGCGGTGTGCAGGTAGTAGCGCTGGAGGAACGCGAGTACGGACTCGCGGTCGGGGGTGCCGTCGCCCGGAGTGCCCTCGCCCTTCGTCGGGGTCGGTAGGTGCCCCCCGACCGGACTGTTCTCAGCGACCCGGGCCGCCCTTCCGAGCAACTCGGCCTTGGCTTCGTCCAGCTTGGTCTGCATTGTCCTCTGGCTCCTGTCGCGCGCCGTTGCGTGACGTAGAAGGAAATACGATCTCCGGCCTTCCGGCGTGACGCCGCGACGCGGGGTGTCCGGTCTGTTCCGACGCTATGCCGCAAGGCGGGAGGAGCGGGGGTATGTCGGCCGTTTGTGACACGCCCGAAGCATGCTGCGCCGTTCTCCGCGCCGCCTTGGTCCGGGTCGCGCACGACGTCACGGGCGCCGCGAGTGCCCCCTGCCGCTCGCAGAGACCAGCGACCGCCGCCCGGCCTCGGATGTGTTCCGAGTGCCCCGGGCGCGGGGCGGGGGCAACAGCGCCCCCGCGAGATATCGCGCTGATCACGCCACCAAGGCTATCCCCCTCTACCCGGGGCCCGTCATGAGCCGTATGTGTACAAAACCAGGGGGCGAAGTTTGACGATCTGCACAGAGGACGGGGTGTGACGGGGTGGCCGAGGCCTCCGGGACCCCCGGCAGCGGCCTCCCCGGGTACCGACGGCGGCGGATGTCGCGGGGCGCCCCGCGCGTGCCGGGAGGGGCGCGAAAAGTCGCCGCGCCCCACTGCGCCGGTGCACTCTGAAAGCGCCGCGACCTCTTGGCAACCGCGCGCCGGAGAGGCACGTTGAGCACGACACCGCCCGCCCGAGGGGAGCCGCCCGACATGGCACCGAAGATCCTTATCGTGACCGGTGACGCAGCAGAGTCCCTGGAGGTCCTCTACCCGTACCAGCGCCTGCTGGAGGAGGGCTACGAGGTGCACATCGCGGCACCCGCCCGCAAGACGCTCCGGTTCGTCGTCCACGACTTCGAACCCGGCTTCGACACCTACACCGAGAAGCCCGGCTACACCCTGCCCGCGGACCTCGCCTTCTCCGAGGTCGACCCGGGCGCGTACGCCGCGGTGGTCGTCCCCGGCGGCCGCGCGCCGGAGTACCTCCGCAACGACCCCGAGCTCCGGAAGATCCTCAAGGCCTTCTTCGACGACGACAAGCCCGTCGCCCAGATCTGCCACGGCCCCCTGATGACCGCCTCGGTCGAGGCCTTGCGCGGCCGCCGCGTCACCGCGTACCCCGCGCTGGAGCCGGACATGGGGTCCGCCGGCGCCACCTTCCAGGACGCCGAGGCCGTGGTGGACGGCACATTGGTCTCCTCCCGGGCCTGGCCAGACCACCCCGCCTGGATGCGCGAGTTCCTCACGGTGCTGCGCGCCAAGGCGCCGGTCGCCTGACCGGCCGCGCCACCGGGCACGCCGGGGGCGGGCACGCCGGGGGCGGGCACCCCGCCCGCCGGGAGCAGCGGGGCGCCCGCGGCTCCCGGCGCGGAAACTTCGGACGCTGTTGGTTAGCGTCGGGAAACTTCGCACCGGGGGCCGCGGAACCCGGTGCGCCCGGTCAGGCCGCCAGTTCCTCGGCCACCGCGACGGCCTCCGCCAAGGTGTCCACCACCGGCACTCCGACCTCCTCGAGACTGGCCCGGCTGTGCGAACCGCCCGTGTACAGCACGGCCCCCGCCCCCGCGTGGCGCGCCGCCACCGCGTCGTCGGCGGCGTCCCCGATGACCACCGTGCGCTCCGGCCGCACCCCCGTGAGCTCCCGGAGGTGCCGCACCATGTGCTCGGACTTGCTGCCCCCGGACGGCCCGATCCGCCCGTCCACCCGCAGGAAGTGCTCCTCGATCCCGAAGCCGCGCACCAGCGGGACCAGCTCGTCGTGCACGTACATGCTCAGGATCGACTGGCTCCGCCCCTGTGACGTCCACTGCACCAGCAGGTCCGCGGCACCGGCGGTGAGCCCGCAGGCCACCCGGTGCTCGGCGTAGTACCGGTGGAACACCTCGTCCATGACCTGCCACTCGGCGTCGGTCGGCAGCCGCCCCATCAGCCGCTCGTAGAACTTCGGCACCGGCACGCAGTACAGCGCCCGGTACCGCTCCAGCGTGAGCGGCTCCAGCCCCAGCTCGGCGAACGCCGCGTTCGTCGCCCCTATGATCGCTTCGTTGTCGTGGAAGAGCGTCCCGTTCCAGTCCCAGACGATGTGCGAAGTCCCTTGCATCCCCATGCCCGGAAACCTACCCGGCCGGACCGACAATCAGCGGATCGGCTGCGCGGCCTCAGTCCGCCGGGCCGACCAGGCCGGGGATCTCCTGGGTGGCGAACCACAGCAGTTCGTGGTCCTCGACGCCGTCCACCGCGGACTGCGCGTCGCCGTCCCCGCCGTCCGCAGCCGGGAGCGCCCGCGCCGCCGCGGCCACGTCGGTCTCCGCGTCCTCGGCGTCGACGTGCACCGATGCCGCCTTCGCCAGCGGCACGGCGCCGGTCACCCGCACCCGCCCGAGTGCCGCCGGATCGAGCCCCTCGGGGTCGGGGCCGGCCTCCCGGTCGGGGACGTCCACGGCGACCACGACTCTGCGCCGCACCGCCTGCGGGTCCGCCGCGAGCAGGCGCAGCGAAGCCAGCGCGGCCCGGTTCAGCGCCACGTACTCCAGCTCCTCGATGTCGTCGGAGACGCACCACTCGCGCAGGGCGGGCGTGACGGCGTACGCGACGACCGGTCCGGTCCCCAGCTCGCCCGTCCGGTGCGCCTCGGCGAGGCGGGGGAGGGTCAGGGGGACGTAGACGCGCATGGCAGGCCGCTTTCGTGGTCGTGAGGGGGTCCGCGGAATCCCGGGAGGACGGTTCGGCTCCTCCGGGGGCCTTCAGGATACGTGCGCGGGTCCCCTTTCGGGGCGCTGTCCCCGGTCGGCAGCGCGTCCACACCGCGCCGCGGATTCACCCTCCGCCGCGCCGCGGCACAGGGGCCGGGGCGCCGCCGCCCACCCTGATAGGTGAACCTCCCGCGCCGCCCGGCGGCCCGCGGGCCCACCTTGCCGCCGACCGGCGACTCCCCGTACAAGATCCATCACAGGGAGTCACCACCCGGCGGGCGCGTTCGGCCGGGTTCACGGGAACGGGGATCGACATGCACAAGGTGATGACCAGGGCGCAGCTCCACCGCGGCACCCGCCCGCCGGGCCGCCGCGACACCCGCCGCCCGGGCGGGGCCCCGCCCCGCGACCCCGGGGCGGGCACGGCAGGCGCGCAGGCGCCGGGCGGCCGCCCTCCGGGCTCCCCGGGGGACCGCAGGGCGACGCGGAGGCTCCCCGAGCCGGAGGGGGCCGCCCGGCACGCCCCTCCCGCCGCAGCCACCCGCACCTCCGCCCCAACCGCCACCGCCACCGCCACCGCCACCGCCGGGACGGTGCCGCCGCCCCGGCCCAGCGATGTCTTCGCGGACCTCCTCCTCGCCGTCCTGAGCGGCCAGCGTCCCGTGCACGCGATGCTCCGCCACACCGCGGGCCGCGCCTACGACGAACTCGTCCGGCTCGCCGAACGCGGTCCGCTGCGCACCACCCGCGGTGTCCGCCCGGTCGTCCGGGACATCGGCTACTACGAGCCGCGGCCCGGCGTTCTGGAGGTGTTCGCGAGGATCGGTGCCGGCGACCGACTGCGTGCGATGGCCTTCCGTCTGGAGCGGGGCCCGAACCTGCGGTGGCGCTGCACCGCGGTGGAACTGGGCGGACCACGCCGGACGCGCCCCCACGGCGGCTGACCCCCCACAGCGGCTGACCGCCACGGCGGCTGACCCCCACGGCGACCAATCCGCGGCCCTGCCGGCCTGCGCAAGCAGGCCGGCGCCGGCCGACCGTGCGGAAAACGCGTGCGGAACGCGTGCGGAACGCGTCGGCACCGCGGGGACCGGAAACGGCCGGGGGCCGGGCACCCTCAGGTGCCCGGCCCCCGGCCGGTCAGGCGACGGGCGCCTGTCACTTCTTGCGGCGCCGACCGCCCCGGGACTGCTTGCGGCGCTCCGCACGGGTCAGGCCGTCGGCCTGGGAGCGGACCGGCTCGCCGTCGCTGGCGAAGTCGCCCTCCACGACACCGCCCTCGCCGTCCACGGTCGGGGCGGTGAAGTGCAGGTTGCGCTGCTGCGGAGCGTCGAGGCCCTTGGCGCGGATCTCCGGGCGCGCCCCGGCCTGCGCGGGAACGGCGTCCTGGGCGCCCTCCGCGGCCGGCTGGGCTTCCTCCACGGGAACTTCCTCGACCTGCTGCTCGACCTGGACCTCCAGGTTGAACAGATAGCCGACGGACTCCTCCTTGATGCCCTCCATCATCGCGGTGAACATGTCGAAGCCCTCGCGCTGGTACTCCACCAGGGGGTCCTTCTGCGCCATCGCGCGCAGGCCGATGCCCTCCTGGAGGTAGTCCATCTCGTAGAGGTGCTCGCGCCACTTGCGGTCCAGGACGGACAGCACGACCCGGCGCTCCAGCTCGCGCATGATCTCGGAGCCGAGGTGCTCCTCGCGTGCCTCGTACTGCTCGTGGATGTCGTCCTTGATGGACTCGGAGATGAACTCGGCGGTCAGCCCGGCCCGGTCGCCGGCCGCCTCCTCCAGTTCCTCGACGGTCACCTTGCCGGGGTAGAGCTGCTTGAAGGCGCCCCACAGCCGGTCCAGGTCCCAGTCCTCGGGGAAGCCCTCGGCGGTCTCGGCGCCGACGTAGGCGTCGATGGTGTCGTCCATGAAGTGCTGGACCTGCTCGTGCAGGTCCTCGCCCTCGAGTACGCGGCGGCGCTCACCGTAGATGACCTCGCGCTGCCGGTTGAGGACCTCGTCGTACTTGAGGACGTTCTTGCGGGTCTCGAAGTTCTGCGTCTCCACCTGCGACTGGGCGGAGGCGATGGCCCGCGTGACCATCTTGTTCTCGATCGGCACGTCGTCGGGGACGTTCGCCATCGCCATCACGCGCTCGACCATCTGGGCCTTGAACAGCCGCATCAGGTCGTCGCCGAGCGACAGGTAGAAGCGGGACTCGCCGGGGTCGCCCTGACGGCCGGAACGACCGCGAAGCTGGTTGTCGATACGGCGCGACTCGTGCCGCTCGGTGCCCAGCACGTACAGGCCGCCCAGCTCCTCGACCTCGTCCTTCTCGGCCTTGACGGCCTGCTCGGCCTTCTCCAGGGCGGCGGGCAGGGCGGCGGCCCACTCCTCGATGTGCTCCTCCGGGTCGAGGCCGCGCTGGCGCAGCTCCGCCTCGGCGAGGTCCTCGGGGTTGCCGCCGAGCTTGATGTCGGTACCGCGGCCGGCCATGTTGGTGGCCACGGTCACGGCGCCCTTGCGGCCGGCCTGCGCGACGATCGACGCCTCACGCTCGTGCTGCTTGGCGTTGAGCACCTCGTGCTGGATGCCCCGCTTGCTGAGCTGCTGCGAGAGGTACTCCGACTTCTCGACGGACGTGGTGCCGACGAGGATCGGCTGCCCCTTCTCGTGCTTCTCCGCGATGTCGTCGACGACCGCCTCGAACTTGGCGACCTCGGTGCGGTAGATCAGGTCCGACTGGTCCGCGCGCACCATGGGCCGGTTGGTCGGGATGGGGACCACGCCGAGCTTGTAGATCTGGTGGAACTCGGCGGCCTCGGTCATCGCCGTACCGGTCATGCCGGAGAGCTTCTCGTAGAGGCGGAAGAAGTTCTGCAGGGTGATCGTGGCGAGGGTCTGGTTCTCGTCCTTGATCGGCACGGCTTCCTTGGCCTCGATGGCCTGGTGCATGCCCTCGTTGTAGCGGCGGCCGGCGAGGATGCGGCCGGTGTGCTCGTCGACGATCATGACCTCGTTGTCGATGACGACGTAGTCCTTGTCGGCCTTGAAGAGCTCCTTGGCCTTGATGGCGTTGTTCAGGTAGCCGACGAGCGGGGTGTTCACCGACTCGTAGAGGTTGTCGATGCCGAGCCAGTCCTCGACCTTGGCGACGCCCGGCTCGTGGATGGCGACGGTGCGCTTCTTCTCGTCGACGTCGTAGTCGCCGGTCTCCTCGACGCCCTTGAGCGGGTTGCCGGCCTCGCCGCGCTTGAGGCGCCTGACCAGCTTGGCGAAGTCGCCGTACCACTTGGTGGCCTGGTCCGCCGGGCCGGAGATGATCAGCGGCGTACGGGCCTCGTCGATCAGGATGGAGTCGACCTCGTCGACGATCGCGAAGTTGTGCCCGCGCTGCACCAGCTCGTCCTTCGACCACGCCATGTTGTCGCGCAGGTAGTCGAAGCCGAACTCGTTGTTGGTGCCGTAGGTGATGTCGCAGGCGTACTGCTCGCGGCGCTGCGCCGGGGTCATGTTGGCCAGGATGCAGCCGACCTCCAGGCCCAGGAACTTGTGGACGCGGCCCATCATCTCGGAGTCGCGCTCGGCCAGGTAGTCGTTGACCGTGATGATGTGGACGCCGTCGCCGGAGAGGCCGTTCAGATAGGCCGGCAGGGTGCTGACGAGCGTCTTGCCCTCGCCGGTCTTCATCTCGGCGACGTAGCCGAGGTGGAGGGCGGCGCCGCCCATCATCTGGACGTCGTAGTGGCGCTGGCCGAGGACGCGCTTGGCCGCCTCGCGCACCGTGGCGAACGCTTCGGGGAGCAGGTCGTCCAGGCTCTCACCGTCGGCGTACCGCTGCCTGTACTCGTCGGTGAGGGCCCGCAGCTCGGCGTCGGAGAGGTCGACGAAGTCCTCTTCGATGGAGTTGACCTGGTCCGCGATGCGGTGCAGCTTGCGCAGGATCTTGCCTTCGCCTGCACGCATGATCTTCGAGAGGACGGACACGGGGGTTGGTCTCCTTGCCGGTCGGGCCTGGGACGGTCGGTTTGCATTTGACTCACTGGGCAACGGCCATCGTATGCGAGGACCCCCGGGTGCCGGGAGGCCTGCCGCGACGAGGACTGTCCACCGTCGTTGTCGGCTGCTGCAAATCGTCTTCACCAGCACAACGGACGGGGCCCGCGGATGGTGCCGGACCACGGCGACGAATTGCGCGAAGTGTGATCAGCCGCTCACGGGCGGCAAAAAGATGGCGCGGGCCGGACCGGCCCGAGCAGAATCGGCCGATGGAACCCGTCACGCTCACCACCGACCGCCTCCTGCTGCGCACGGTGGGCCCCGAGGACACCGACGCGGTGCACGCCGCGGCCCAGGACGCCGACATCCAGCGCTGGACCACGGTCCCCTCCCCCTACCTTCCGGAGCACGCGCGGAGCTTCACACAGCAGCTCGTCCCCGACGGCTGGGCGGCGGACTCGATGTTCACCTTCGGCGTCTTCCTCCCCGGCGGCCGGGAGCTGACCGGCATGCTCGGGCTCACCATGCGGCCGCCGGGCACGGCCGAGATCGGTTTCTGGGCGGTCAAGGAGCACCGCGGCCGCGGCTACACCGCAGAGGCCGCGGTGGCCGCGTCCCGCTGGGCGTTCGCCGCCCTGCCGGTGGACCGGGTGGAATGGCGCGCCGAGGTCGGCAACCACGCCTCCCGAGCGGTCGCCCGGCGGGCCGGCTTCACCCTGGAGGGCACGCTGCGCGCCGCACTCGACCACAGGGGCTCCCGCCGGGACTGCTGGGTGGGCTCCCTGCTCCCCTCGGACCTGGGCCTGGAGTCGGCGACGCCCTACCTGCCGGCCCGGTCACCGCAGGGGTGACCGGGCCGTCCGCAGCGCCGGCCCCCGTTATGTTCTTCGCGGTCCTGCAAGAGGGCCGCTGGCCTCCGGGCCCGGCATCGAGCGGTCCGGCACCGGGCGATCCGACGCGGCTCGCGCCCGCCACGTGCGCCGTCCGGGGGCCCGCCGTCAGAGGGCCTGCCGTCCGCGGGCCGGGTCCGCGGGCGTCGGGCCACCTCGGTGGCCGTGCCGCCGGTGTCAGTGCCACCCCGTATCGTCCGAACCCATGACCACGCTCGCGCGCCCCAGCACTGAACTCTCCGCAGACGAGGCCCGCCGCATCGCCCTCCGCGCGCAGGGCCTCCTCGGCGCACCCGACCGCCGCCGGGGCGTGCGCGGTGTCCTGCGCCACCTCGGTGCGGTCCAGCTCGACACCATCTCGGTCCTCGCCCGCTCGCACGAGCTGGTCCCGTACGCCCGGCTCGGCGCGATGGCCCGCAGGTCGGTCGAGGACGTCTACTGGAAGGGCGGGCAGGCCTTCGAGTACTGGTCGCACGCGGCCTGCATCCTGCCGGTGGAGGAGTGGCCGCACTTCGCCTTCCGCCGCCGCGCCTACCGCAACCGCCCGCACTGGAACCACGAACTGCCCGACGGCGCCTACGAGCGGGTCGTGAAGCAGCTCCGCGCCGAGGGCCCGCTCACGGCCACCGAGCTGGGCGGTGCGAAACGGACCAGCGAGTGGTGGGACTGGTCGGGCGCGAAGGTCGCCGTGGAGCGTGCGCTGATGTACGGCGAGGTGGTGTGCGTCGAGCGCCGCGGCTGGAAGCGGGTCTACGACCTCGCCGAGCGGGCGATCCCCGAGGCGCTGCTGCGGGAGGAGCCGGAGGACGACGTGTGCCTGCGCCGCCTGGTCGGCCTGGCCGGGCAGTCCCTGGGCGTCGGCACGCGTGCGGACATCGCCGACTACCACCGTCTGAAGGGGGAGCAGGTGGACGCGGTGATCGCCGATTCGGGCCTGGTGCCGGTCACGGTGGAGGGTTGGGACAGACCGGCCTGGGCGGACCCGGCCGCACTCGCCTCACCGCCGCGCGGCCGGCACCGGACCACGCTGCTGTCCCCGTTCGACTCGCTGATCTGGGAGCGGGCACGCACGGAGCGGATCTTCGGTTTCACGCACCGGCTGGAGGCCTACGTCCCCAAGCACAAACGGATCCACGGCTACTTCGCGATGCCGGTGCTGGCGGGCGGGAGACTCGTGGGGCGGGTCGATCCGGCCCGGCAGGGCCGCACCCTCGTCGCCCGGCAGGTCACTCTGGACGGTGCCAGGGCGGTCCCCGCGGTGGCCCGTGCCCTCGTCGAGGGAGCGAGCTGGGTGGACTGCACGGACGTGCGCGTGGAGCGGGTCGACGCGCCGGAGTTGCGTGAGCCGCTCGTCCGGGAGCTCGCCTCCGCGACGGCGTGACCGGCCCGATCGATCTGACCGACCTGACCGATCTCAGCGGATCTCGAGGATCTTCTCCCGCATCGCGTAGACCACGGCCTCCATCCTGGAGTGCAGTTGCAGCTTCTCCAGGATGTTGCGCACGTGGTTCTTGACGGTGTTCTCGGAGATGAACAACTCCTTGGCGATGTCCCGGTTGTTCATTCCGGTGGCCACCAGCTTGAGCACCTCCAGCTCACGGTCGGTCAGCCGGGGGGCCGGCACCAGCCGCCGTTCGTCGGTGCGCTGGATCATCGACTTGAACTCGGTGAGCAGCTTGGACGCCATGGAGGGGCTGATCTGCGACTGGCCGTCCGCCACCGCGCGGATGGCGGTGGCCACCTCGTCCGTGGAGATCTCCTTCAGCAGGTACCCGGTGGCGCCGGCCTTGATCGCGTCGTAGAGGTCTGCCTCCTCGTCGCTGATCGTCAACATGATGATCTTGGCGCTGGGGGCCACCTCCTTGATGGAGGTGCATGCCTCGATCCCGCCCCGCTTCGGCATCCGCACATCCATCAGGATGATGTCGGGCAGCAGGTCTGCGGCCTTGTCGACGGCTTCGGCTCCGTCCCCCGCCTCCCCGATGACCTGGATGTCCTCCTCGGCGGCGAGCACGATCTCCAGGCCGCGGCGGAACAGAGCGTGGTCGTCCACGACGAGCACTCTGATCGGCTCCTGACGCGGAGCGCCGGCGTCCGGGCCCATGCCGACGACGCCACCGTCGGCATCCTCGTCCTGCATCGGTCCGAAGCTGTCCGCCATCGTTCCTCCCCCTGAAGGCTGCGGCCTGCGGTCCTGAGCCATCGCCAACCCAAGGCAACGACCCACCGGTTGGGCCGTTGCCGCCATGATTCCACGCCTGGACGGCAGCCCGGTCACATCAGGGTGGTCCAGGGGGGCGCACACCGGTGCCCCCGGGGCGCAACCGCGCACTCCAGGGGCACCGGATCAGCTGTCGTCCGGGCAGGTCAGCCGCCCAGCGGCGCACCCGCCTCGGGAGAGTGCCCTTCGGTGACCATCGTGTCGGTCCGGAGGTGGATCACGCCGTAGTCGTAGGCGTGGCGCCGGTAGACGACGCTGGGCTCCTTGGTCTCGGAGTCGACGAAGAGGTAGAAGTCGTGTCCGACCAGTTCCATCTCGTACAGGGCCTGGTTGAGCGTCATCGGTGCGGCGACGTGGTTCTTCTCGCGGACCACGAGTGGGCCGTCGCCCTGCACCTCGAGCGAGCCGATCTTCTTGGTGGGCACGCTGTCCGGCTCCTCCGCCGGGACGGGGTGGCCGTTTCCGTTGAGTGTCGCCACTCCCGGGACGTGGTCGGGGACCTCTGCTGCCGTGAGCCGTCGGGACCCGCGGCGCGTGTAGCGCTTGTCGTGCTGCTTGCGCAGCCGGGCACCCAGCTTCTCGGCCGCCAGGTCGAGCGCCGCGTACGGGTCGCTGGCCGCTGCCTCCGCCCGGATCACCGGACCGCGGGAGCGGAGCGTGATCTCCACTCGGTCGGAGCGGTCGGCCTGTCGGGGGTTGGGCTCCTTGGACACCTCGACGTCGAGGCTGATCACCTTGCCGTCGAGCTTCTGGATCTTCTCCAGGTTCAGCTTCTCGGCCACGTGCTTGCGGAACCGCTCGGGCACCTCGGTCTTGCGGCCCTTGACGACGATGTCCACGCAGAACTCCGTTCCCGGATCGCTCCGCTCCAGCGGCGGAGCATCTCCCTCTTGCACCAGGCCCCGGCGAGTACCGGAACCTCGGACTCGGTGACGTCCACCTCCTCCTGCCCCGCGGGCGGGACACCCATCCCGGAGCCGCGGGTGATTGCGGGAAACCCACAGCACGGCATTCGATGAAGAAGAGGTATGGCCTGCGGCTTTCCCTCACAACCGAACATATCTCGCCCGGCCGGATGTCGTCACCCTCTACCGTGACGTACCTCCGTTCAGGTGAATTAGTCCTCTCATTACCTGCAACGACGCAAGTTCGCAGTCAGTTCCAGTTTGTTTCGAAAGCATCGGGGGACGCCGCGACCACGGCCGCGCGGAGCCTTGGTCCCCGTCCACTCGCGTCCGGCGGCCCGGCCCCTTCCGGCCGCCCCGCGCATCTCCCTCCCGCCGCTTCGGCCCGCTGTTCCCGTCCTGGTGCCCGGCCTGCTCCCGCGTACACGCGCTGATCACAGGTCCCGGCCTGCGCCTCCGACCCCGGTCCGACAGCTCCGCCGGCCGGGCCGCTCGAGCCGTCCGAGGGGCCGTCCTCCGGGGTGCCCCCGCCGCACGGCATCGGTGCCGGCCCCGCATCCTCTCCCCGCACGGCCTGCCGTCTCCCCCGCACGGCCTCCCGCGGGCTCACCGCCTCCCGCACGGCACGCGCCGCCTCCGCCAAGGAGGCGCCCGTCGTCATGAGGTCGTCCACCAGGACCACCTCACCGCCGGCGAGAAGCCGCTCACCACCCCGCGCCACCGACAGCGCGCCCGCGAGGTTCTCCAGGCGCTGCGCGGCGGCGAGCCCGGACTGGTCGGCCACGTCGCGCTGCTGCCGCAGCACGGCCGACACCCGTGCCGGGACCCCGCCCCGCCGCAGCGCGCCCGCCGTGGCGAGCGCGATCCTGCGCACCGGGTCGTGCCCGCGTGCCCGTACCGCCCGTCGAGCGGACGGTACGGGCACCAGCAGGACCGGCGCCCCGGCTGCGCCCGCTTCCCGCCCTGCCCGCACCGCCCCGGCAAGGGCCGCGCCCAGCGGACGGGCGAGGGTGAGCGCGCCGCGCTCCTTGTGGGCCAGCAGGACCGCCCGCACCTGGTCCGCGTACCGGGCGGAGGCGTGCACCACCGGCAGGCCCGCGGGCTCCGGCGACGGCCGCACCCGGCCTGGTCCGGTGCCTCTCAGGGCGGCGCCGCATTCGGCGCAGAGCACCGTACGGGGCCTGCCGCAGCCTCCGCACTCGACCGGCACCACCAGGTCGGTCAGGTCCTGCCACCAGCGCCGCATACGCCCACTGTGCCGAGGGCGCCGTACGCGCACCACCCCTGTGGAAAACGCTCTGTGGAAAACGCCCGGAAATCACCGCGGCGCTTCCACCGAAAGCGTGAGGGCTACGGAAAGTCGCAACAGGACAGGGGAATGCGAAGGGCCGTCCCGCCGGACGGCGGGGCCGGGACGGGCTTCCCGCGGAGCGGGTCACCCGGACCGTTCCCGGCCCGGGCGTCCTCCGCCATGACCGCCCTGGCCTTCCGCGGGCGGGTTCACCCCGGATAGACCGGCGACGATCCGTTCCTGACGACCTTCTCCCACTGCGCTCCGGAGGGCAGCCGCACGATGCCGTCGTCCTCCGAGTAGGCGACCAGCGGCATCCGTTCGTCCTCGGACGCCGCGATGTCCTGCACGCCGCTCGGCGCCGCCGGTGCCTGCGCGGGCGGTGGAGAACCGTCGACCTGCACGTACCGCATCTGCCGCACGCCGTCCCGTTCACGCCCGACCACGACGAGCCGGCTGTCCCCGGCCCACGACATCGCGCTGATCTCCTCCAGCTTCGGCGCCGGTGACCGCAGGTCGAGGACGGACACCCGGGGGGCGTCGCCGTCCTCGCGGGCACCGCGCTCGATGCGGCCGATGAGCAGCGACTGCTGGTTGCCCGTCTCCACCACGAGTGCGATCCGCACCCCGTCGGCGGCGACGCGCACCTCCCGGATGCGGCCGTCCAGCCCCGGTGTGCTCACCGGCACGGGCTCTCCGTGCCCCTGCTCCAGCACGTACAGCCGCGACTGGTCGCGGTTGCGGTCGGCGACCCACAGATCGCCGCGGATGTCCCAGCTGGGCGCGGTCAGCCGGTCGCCGGCGGTCGCGCCGGTGCTCTTCAGCACCGGCGCGCCGAGCGGGCTGCCCGAGGAGAGCGAGGTGACGTACAGGTTGCGGGCGTCGTCGCTGACCCCCGCGGCGGTCTGCTCGTCCCGCGTCACGGCGACCGAACGCAGCTTCACGGCGCCGTCGCCCAGTGCTCCCGGAACCGGGTCGGCCTTGGTGCCGCCGCTGCCGGTGGCCAGGCGCACCAGGCGGTGCCTGCTGTCGAGGAAGTACAGGTACTCGGCGTGCTTCTGCGAGCCGCGGGCGGCGACGGTGTCGGCCTGGTCCTCGGTGAGCGAGCACAGCCGCCGGTTGCCGGAGCGCAGCTCGACCTCGTCCACCGCGGGGGTGAGGTTGTGCAGCGTGAACAGCAGCTGTGCCGCCATCTCGTCGCACTGCGCGTGCCCCACCCGAGCCGCCTTGTCGTTGAGCGGCACGGTCAGTCTGTTCTGGTCGTCCGGCGTCAGCACGGCGTTCTTCCGCAGCGCCGTCCCGGCCGGGAAGCGCGACCGCACCACCGGCCGGAGCCAGCTGGTGGGACCGTCCAGCACGGAACGCACGACGTGCGTCATGGGTTCCACGCGCCGGCGCACGTAGACGGGATCGGCGACGGCGGTCGCCTCCCCGCTCGGCGCACCGGCCTCGGAGGCGTAGTAGTACTTGTCGACGGACATGTAGTTGCGCTGGAAGTCCGACTTGCCCATGACGACGCCCTGCGGCAGCTTGTCGATGCGCCACTGCTTGGTCTTCTTGTCCCGCGTGAGGTGCACCGACTTGTTGTAGGGGCCTGAGTCGGGTGTGTAGGACTGCTGTGCGTCGACCTGCGCCACCCTGCTGCCGGTCAGCATGATCGAGGCCTCGTCGCCGTCCGGCCGACCGCCGCCGGTGCGGTCGGAGCGGACCGCGGGGCCGTCCGCGAGGACCGTGGTGGAGTTCTCCGGGTCCCAGATGTGGGCGGTGGTGCCCGCAAGGTACAGGCGGGCCGTCGCGTACTTCGGGTCGTCGCTGGTCAGGGCCTCCAGGAAGCCCTGCACGATCTCCAGGGGCAGGGCGTCCTTCCGGGGCGGCATGGCGAACACCCGCACCTGGGAGTCCTGCCGCGGCGTGGACTCCACCCCGCGCAGATCGCCGCTGTCGGGCATCGTGGCGCACCCCGCCAGCAGCACGACGCCGCAGGCGGCGCCGCCCAGCATGCGCATCGGCGCCCGCCGGCCGCCCCCCTTGCGGTCAGCGCCCACGAAATGCCTCCCCTTGCTGCTGCGACTGCTCGTACCGTTCCCGCTGTGCGCTCCGGGCGACATCCGCGGTCTCCCCGGTCACCCCGGTCTCCTCGGTCACCCCGGTCACCCAGGTCTCCTCGGCCTTCCCGGTCTCCGTGCTCTCGCCGGGGCTCTCGCGCTGCGCCGGAGTCACGGCGCCGCCGAACCGCGCGTGCGTCTCGGACCGGGTGGACTGCCCGAGCTGCGCGGCCGGCCTGGGCACCACCCGGGCGCCGTTGCCGGGGAGCGCCGTCGGGTCGGCCGCGGGCGTCACGGAGGCCAGGCGCGGCGGTATCGGCGGGCGGGACGCCAGGGAGGGCGCCTGCTCCGCGGTCGTCTGGGCCGGCACGGTGGCGGTCTTCTCGCCGCCGCGCGGCACGCCGGCCGCGTCGAGGCCGCGGTTTCGCCGCGAGTCCTTCGGCTCCAGCGGTATGGGCGATCCGCGCAGCGCCTCGTCGGCGGTGCGCGGCAGCGTCAGCCGGAACTGCGAGCCGCCGCCCGGCTCGCCCCAGGCCTGGAGCCAGCCGCCGTGCAGCCGCGCGTCCTCCAGTGCGATGGACAGCCCCAGACCGGTTCCCCCGGTGGTCCGCGCGCGGGCCGGGTCGGCGCGCCAGAAGCGGCTGAAGACGCGGGTCGCCTCACCCGGCTTGAGTCCGACGCCGTAGTCGCGCACCGCGACCGCGACCGCGCCACCCGCCGCGGCGAGCTTGACGACGACGTCTCTGCCCTCGCCGTGCTCGACGGCGTTGACGACGAGGTTGCGCAGTACGCGCTCCACGCGTCGCGCGTCGGCCTCGGCGACCACGGGCTGCTGGTCGCCGACCACGCGTATGTGCGTGCCCTTGCGTTCGGCCAGCGGTGCGGCCCCGCCGACGACCTGCCGCACCACCTCGCGCAGGTCGACCGGCTCGGCCTCCAGCGCGGCCGCACCGGCGTCGAAGCGGCTGATCTCCAGCAGGTCGGCGAGCAGCGACTCGAACCGGTCCAGCTGGTCGGCGAGCAGTTCCGCGGACCGCGCGGTGACCGGGTCGAAGTCCTCCCGTGCCTCGTGGATGACGTCCGCCGCCATACGCACGGTGGTCAGCGGGGTGCGCAGTTCGTGGGAGACGTCCGACACGAACCGGCGCTGCATCCGGGACAGCTCCTCCAACTGGTTGATCTTCAGCTGGAGGTTCTGCGCCATCTTGTTGAACGCCTCGCCCAGTCGGGCGATGTCGTCCTCACCGGCGACCTTCATCCGCTCCTGGAGCCGGCCCGCGGACAGCCGCTCGGCGATCCCCGCGGCCATCCGCACCGGTGTGACGACCTGCCGCACGACCAGCCAGGCGATGGCCCCCAGCAGCACCACGACGAACAACCCGGCGGTCGCCAGCGTGCCCTTGACCAGGCTGAGGGACTTCTCCTCCTGGGTCAGCGGGAAGAGGTAGTACAGCTGGTACGAGTCGCCGTTGGGGTCGTTGACCTGCTTGCCGATGACGAGTCCGGGCTGGGAGGGGCTGCCGTCGAGGTAGACGATGCGCGTGTAGCTCTGGGCGGCCACCGTGCTGGTGTCGATCCGCTCGCGCAGTCCTTCGGGCACGCTGACGTTGGGATCGACGAACCCGGAGGCGCGCGGCCCGCGTCCGCCGGCGCTGTCACCGCCCGCGGGCAGCGTCACCACGTCGAAGGCGCCCTGTCCGCCGCTGGAGAGCGACGCCACGAGGTTGCTCATCCACTCGATGACGTTCTGCTGGGCGCGCCCGTCCACGCCGGAGCCGTCGTCGGCGCTGCCGGCCGCGGCCTCGTCGGCGCGCTGCTTCGCCGCCGCGAAACCGCCGGTGGCCTGGCTCTGCGAGGCCTTCACCTTGGCGTCCAGGAGCCCGTTGCGGACCTGGCCGATGACGACGAAGCCGAGCAGCAGCACCACTCCCAGGGACATCAGCAGCGTGGTGGCGACGACCTTGAGCTGGATGTTGCGCCGCCACAGGCGTATGACCGGCAGCAGCGGGCGGCGGACCCAGCGCAGAAGCAGGCGGATGACCGGGCTGCCCTGCACTCCGCCCTGCAGCAGCCCGCCCTCCAGGAAATGTCCCCAGCGGGAGCCGGCGGCCGTCCGGCCGACAGGCCGCCCGGCGCGGCCCCCGGACCGGCCGGACGCCGTAGCGGCACTGTCCCCGGACATGTCAGCTCGGCCCGGCCTTGTAGCCGACACCGCGGACGGTCACCACGATCTCCGGGCGCTCCGGGTCCTTCTCGACCTTGGAGCGCAGCCGCTGCACGTGCACGTTGACCAGGCGGGTGTCGGCGGCGTGCCGGTAGCCCCACACCTGCTCCAGGAGCACCTCTCGGGTGAACACCTGCCACGGCTTGCGCGCGAGGGCGACCAGCAGGTCGAACTCCAGCGGAGTGAGCGCGATGGACTGGCCGTCCCGCTTCACGGAGTGGCCGGCGACGTCGATGACGAGGTCGCCGATGGCCAGCTGCTCCGGCGCCGGCTCCTCCGACCTGCGCAGCCGCGCCCGGATGCGGGCCACCAGCTCCTTGGGCTTGAACGGCTTCACGATGTAGTCGTCGGCGCCCGACTCCAGGCCGACGACGACGTCCACGGTGTCGCTCTTGGCCGTCAGCATCACGATCGGCACCCCGGACTCCGCCCTGATCAGGCGGCACACCTCGATGCCGTCCCGGCCCGGCAGCATCAGGTCCAGCAGCACCAGGTCGGGCTTGGTCTCCCGGAACGCGGCCAGCGCCTTGTCGCCGTCAGCCACGAAAGACGGCTCAAAACCTTCACCACGCAGCACGATGCCGAGCATCTCGGCCAGTGCGGTGTCGTCGTCGACGACGAGGACTCGTCCCTTCATAAACGACATCATCCCATTCTCGTAACGGTGACCGGGGCGCTGGTGAGAGAGGTCACTGGCCCGTGACGATAGTCGTACCCACCCGTCACTGTCTGCCCACGGCCACCGCCGTACGTCGCGGACGTCCCGCACGGGCACGCTCCCGGCCGCGGAACGGCCCCTCTCCGGGCGGCCGAGTGGCCGAAAAGCGGTGTCCGGCACGCTCCCGCATCCGGGCGGGCTGCCTCCGTCGGAAGGCCCGACCCGTCCGGGCCCGGTGTGCCATTGCGCGGAGGGCGCGGCTGCCGCGGTGCCGCGGAAGCCGCCCCTTCGACAGACCCTAGCCGAGCACCGGCCCGCGCGCCCGGGCGCACAGCTCGGCCAGGCCCTCGGCCGTGACCGGTGAGACCGCGCCCTCCTCGGTGACGACGGCCGTCACCAGCTCGGGCGGCGTCACGTCGAACGCCGGGTTGTACGCCTGCGTCCCCAGCGGTGCGACCGGAATCCCGCCGCCGACGCCTGAAATCGGCGCCTGCGGCGCCATGATCTCGGTGACCTCGTGCCCGGGACGCTGTTCCACTTCGATGGACGCCCCGTCCGGGGTGTCCGGGTCCACGGTGGTCACTGGTGCCACGACGATGAACGGCACGTGGTGGTAGCGCGCGAGCACGGCCAGCGGATAGCTGCCCACCTTGTTCGCCACCGAGCCGTCGGCGGCGATCCGGTCCGCTCCGATCAGCACCGCGTCCACCTCGCCCGCCGCGAACAGCGAACCCGCCGCGTTGTCGGTGAGCAGCGTGTACGCCATACCGTTGCGTGCGGCCTCGTAGGCGGTGAGTCGGGCCCCCTGCAGCAGCGGCCGCGTCTCGTCCACCCACAGCCGGCGCAGCCGCCCTGCCCGGTGCGCGGCGAGCGCCACGGCGAACGCCGTCCCCTCGCCGCCGGAGACGAGCGCGCCGCTGTTGCAGTGCGTGAGGAGGCGGTGGCTGCCGCCCGGCAGCAGTTCGTCGAGCAGCAGCAGCCCGTGCTCCGCCATGCGGGCGCTGGCCTCGGCGTCCTCCCGGTGCAGGGCGCGGGCCGCGTCCAGGGCCGCAAGGGCGGCCTCCTCCTGGTCGCCGCTCCGGGCGAGCGCGGCCCGGTGGGCGTCCTGGGCGCGCCGCACCCCCCGGGAGAGGTTGACCGCGGTGGGCCGCGCCGCCGACAGCGCGTTCGCGGCCTCCTCCACCTCGAACCCCCGGGCGGCGGCGAGCGCGACGCCGTAGGCGCCCGCGATGCCGAGCAGCGGCGCCCCGCGCACGGCGAGCGAGCGGATCGCCTCCACCAGCGCGGGCGCGTCCGTGCAGACCAGCTCGACCTCCTCGGTCGGCAGCCTCGTCTGGTCCAGCAGGACCACCACGGGCCCTTCGGGCGGCTCCTCCCAACGGATCGCGGGGACCCCGGGGGGCTGCTTGTCCTCGCCGGATTGCGCGTACTGATCAGCCATGCGGCCAGTCTGCCCCGGATCGGGCCGACAATTGAAGGTGCGCCGTCCCGACCGCGGCCGATACCCCGATGACCACCCCATGGCACGATGTCTGGCAACCTGCCGCCGCGACCGCGACCGGGCACCGTGAAGGAGCGATGATGAACGACACTCCGGGCTGGGCCTCGCCCGGATCCGCGCCGTCCGACGGGCAGGAGCCCTCCGCGCCCGCACCTCCCGGGTCGGCTCGGCCCCCGCAGCCGCAGGCTCCGCAGGACCGGGCGCCCCACGGGGACGGTCCTCCCGCACCGGACGCGGGCGCGCAGGATCGGGGCGCGCAGTGGTCGACGGAGCAGCCGCCGCCGGCCCGGTGGTCGGCACCGGCAGACCCGTCCCACCCCGCCCCCAACGCCCCGCAGCCCGGCCCGGGCTGGGGAGGCCGGCCCCCGGCCGCCCCACCCGGCGGTTACCCGGGCTACGGCGGTCCTGCCGGACCCGGCGGCCACAGCGCCTGGGGCGCCGGCTGGGGCGGCCCCCCACCCGCGGCCAAACCCGGTGTGATCCCGCTGCGCCCCCTCGGTCTCGGCGAGATCCTCGACGGCGCGGTCTCGACCATGCGCACCCACTGGCGGACGGTCCTGGGCATCACGCTGACCGTCGCCGTCGTCACCGAACTCGCGGCCGTCCTGGTCCAGGGCCTGTTCCTGGACGACGCACTCGGCGCGCAGGCCCTGGACGACCCCGCCGCCTCCGCGAGCGAGGTGCTGCAGGCCCTGGGCGACGCCATGCTCGCCCTCGCCGCGGTCTCCGTGATCTCGATGATCGGCAGGGTCTTCGCGACGGCGCTGCTCACCACGGTCACCAGCCGGGCGGTGCTCGGCAGGCCGGTGACGACCCGGGAGGCCTGGCGGGACGCCCGCCCGCAGCTTCCCCGCCTGTTCGGCCTGGTCATCCTGCTCATGCTGATCGGGATCGGCATCGGAGCGGCCGCGCTCGCGCCCGGGATCCTGGTGTCCGCCTTCGGCAACGCCGCCGCCGGTGCGGGCCTCCTGCTCCTCGGCGGGCTCGCGGCGTCCGTCGTCGCGTTGTGGGTGCTCGTGCGCCTCTCCCTCGCCTCTCCCGCGCTGATGCTGGAGAAGCAGGGCATCCGGAAGTCGCTGGGCCGCTCGGCGAAGCTGGTCCACGGCTCCTGGTGGCGCGTCTTCGGCATCCAGCTGCTCGCCTTCTTCATCGCGAACGTCGTCGCCGCGATCATCGGCATCCCGTTCGGCTTCATCGGCGCGGCGCTCGGCGGAGACGGCGTGTCGGGGCTGTTCACCGCGGGAGACCTCGGCTGGACCTTCCTGATCGTCAGCGGCCTCGGCTCGGTCATCGCCTCCATGGTCACCTTCCCGATCACGGCCGGCGTCACCGTCCTCCTCTACATCGACCAGCGCATCCGCCGGGAGGCCCTCGACCTCGACCTGGCCCGCGCCGCCGGCGTGCAGGGTCCCGGCGCCGCCACCCCCGGGAGCTGATCCGGTGACGCCGGCGGGGGGAGTTCTCGCAGCGGCGCCGGCGCTGCCGCACGCCACCCGCACCGTGCTGCGGGCCGCGGCGCAGGCCCGCGCCGCGGCCGCGGGGACCCTGCGGCACCTTTTCGACGCGCCTCTGCTGTCCCTGGCTCGCTCCGGCGACGAACCACCGATCACCGTCGGCCGCGATCCGGCGCGGGAGGCGGCCCGGCGCGAGCTGTCCAAGCGGATGTACCACGAGAACGACCCCGGCCTGCTGCACCGTGCTGTGAACGCCTTCTGGGACTGGCTGGACCGGCTGCTCGGCGCCGCCTCGGCCGCCGCTCCGGGCGGGGCGGTGGGCCTGGCCGTCGTCATCGTCGCCGTCGTCGCGGTGCTGGCCGCTCTCTGGTGGCGGCTCGGCACCCCGCACCGCACGCCCGTCTCCGCGGCCGCCCTGTTCGACGACCGCCCGCGCAGCGCCGCCGACCACCGGGCCACCGCCGAGGCGCACGCCGCGCAGGGGCACTGGACGCAGGCCCTCCAGGAACGTGTGCGCGCCGTCGTCCGCTCGCTGGAGGAACGTGCGCTGCTCGACGTACGGCCGGGCCGTACCGCGGTCGAGGCGGCCGCGGAGGCGGGCCGCGCCCTGCCCGGCCACACCGACGCGTTGCGCGCCGCCGCCCGGGAGTTCGACGACGTCACGTACGGCGGCCGCAGCGCGACCGAGGAGTCGTACCGCCGCGTCGCCGCGCTCGACCGCGACCTGGAGGGCAGCAGGCCCCGATTCGCGGGCGGCAACGCCGCCACGACGGCCGCCGATCGTCCGGGAGCCGCGCAATGACCGCCGACGCCGCACCGCCGGCCACCTCCGCCTCCCCCACCGCGCGCCAGCTCCTCACCCGGACCCGGGGCATCGTCCTGGCCCTGGTGCTGCTGCTGGCAGGGGCCGTCGCGATCGCCGTGGTCCGCTCGGGTGAACGGCACGGCGCGCTCGACCCCCGTTCCACGGACCCCTACGGCAGCCGCGCGGTCGCCGCGCTGCTCGCCGACCGCGGCGTCGACACACGCGTGGTGACCACGGTGGGCAAAGCGGGTGACGCGGCCGACGCGGACACCACGCTGCTGGTCGCCGTCCCCGATCTGCTGACGCCCGCCCAGCAGTCGCGGCTGCACGCCGCCACCGCCGCCTCGGGCGGCCGGACCGTCCTCGTCGCCCCCGGCAGCACGTCCGTGGAGACCCTCGCCCCGGGCGTCACCGCGGATCCCGCCACTAGCTTCGGCTCGGCGCTCGCCCCGCACTGCGATCTGCCCGCCGCCGACCGCGCCGGCACCGCCGACACCGGCGGCATCCGCTACAGCACGCTCCACCTGGACGCCGACACGTGCTACCCCAGCAGGCGGCTGCCCACCCTGCTGCTCCTCCCGTCGGCCGGAAACGGGGACACGGTCGTCCTGGGCGCGCCGGACATCCTCTACAACAACCGCCTCGGCAAGCAGGGCAACGCCTCGCTCGCCCTCCAACTCCTCGGCTCCCGCCCCCATCTGGTCTGGTTCCTCCCCTCCCTGTCCGACGCCGGCGGCACCGCTGCGGACGATCAGAAGTCCTTCCTGGACCTGCTCCCCTCCGGATGGCTCTGGGGCACGCTGCAACTCTTCGTCGCGGCGGCCCTGGCCGCTCTGTGGCGGGCCCGCCGGCTCGGCCCTCTGGTGGCCGAGGACCTCCCCGTGGCCGTACGCGCCTCCGAGACCGTCGAGGGCCGAGCGCGCCTCTACCGCAAGGCCGACGCCCGCGACCGCGCTGCCGCCGCACTGCGCTCCGGCACCCGCACGCGCCTCGCACCCCTCGTGGGCGTACCCGTGTCCCGGGCTCACACGCCCGAAGCCCTGCTCCCCGCCCTGTCCGCCCACCCGCACGGCGACGGGCAGGCTCTGCACTCCCTCCTCTTCGGCCCGCCGCCCGGCGACGACGCAGCCCTCATCTCCCTCGCCGACCGACTCGACGCCCTCGAAAGAGAGGTACGCCGTCCATGATGGACCCGACCACTGACAATGCCGGGCAGAGCGGACGGCCGGACGGCGTCCGCGCCGCTCTGGAGGCGCTGCGCGCCGAGATCGCCAAGGCCGTGGTCGGCCAGGACCCCGCCGTGACCGGACTCGTCGTGGCCCTTCTGTGCCGCGGGCACGTCCTGCTCGAGGGCGTCCCCGGGGTCGCGAAGACACTCCTCGTCCGCGCGCTCGCCGCCACTCTCGAGCTCGACACCAAACGCGTTCAGTTCACCCCGGACCTGATGCCGAGCGATGTCACGGGCTCGCTGGTCTACGACGCGCGCACCGCCGAGTTCTCCTTCCAGCCGGGTCCGGTCTTCACCAACCTCCTCCTCGCGGACGAGATCAACCGCACTCCCCCGAAGACCCAGTCGTCGCTGCTCGAAGCCATGGAGGAACGGCAGGTCACCGTCGACGGCAGCCCGCGCCCGCTGCCGGAGCCGTTCCTGGTGGCCGCCACCCAGAACCCGGTCGAGTACGAGGGCACGTACCCCCTCCCGGAAGCACAGCTGGACCGCTTCCTCCTCAAGCTCACCATCCCCCTGCCTTCCCGCCAGGACGAGATCGACGTCCTCGCCCGCCACGCGGCGGGATTCGACCCGCGCGATCTCAAGGCCGCCGGGGTCGGGCCCGTGGCGTCCGCGGCCGACCTGGAGGCGGCCCGGTCCGCGGTCGCCGGGACGACCGTGTCGCCGCAGATCACCGCGTACGTCGTGGACATCTGCCGGGCCACCCGCGAGTCGCCCTCGGTGACCCTGGGCGTGTCCCCGCGCGGCGCCACCGCGCTGCTCGCCGCCGCGCGGGCCTGGGCCTGGCTGACCGGCCGCGACTACGTCACGCCCGACGACGTCAAGGCCCTGGCGCTGCCCGCCCTCCGCCACCGCGTGCAACTGCGCCCGGAGGCGGAGATGGAGGGGGTCACGGCCGACTCCGTCATCAACGCGATCCTCGCCCACGTCCCTGCTCCCCGCTGATGGCATTCACCGGACGCGCCGCGCTGCTCGCGGCACTCGGCTCCGTCCCCGTGGGCGTCTGGGGCCCGGGCTGGGCGGGCCTGCTCGCGGTGGACGGGTCGCTGGCCCTGGCCTGCGCCCTCGACGCGGCGCTGGCCGCCCCGGTACGCCGGCTGGTGCTGGAGCGCTCCGGCGACGCCTCGGTCCGTCTCGGCGACACCGCGGACGTCACCCTGACGATCACCAATCCGTCCCGCAGGCCGCTGCGCGCACAGCTGCGCGACGCCTGGCCGCCGAGCAGTTGGCAGGCGGGGACCGAGATCGCGGCCTCCCGGCACCGCGTCACCGTGCCGCCGGGTGAGCGGCGCCGCGTCACCACCCGCCTGCGTCCCACCCGGCGGGGTGACCGGCAGGCCGACCGGGTCACCATCCGTTCGTTCGGCCCGCTCGGGCTCTTCTCCCGCCAGGGCGCCCACCGGGTTCCGTGGACCGTGCGCGTGCTCCCGCCGTTCACCAGCCGCAAGCATCTGCCGTCCAGGCTCGCCCGGCTCCGTGAGCTGGACGGCAGGACGAGTGTGCTGCAACGCGGCGAGGGTACCGAGTTCGACAGTCTGCGGGAGTACATCCCCGGCGACGACACCCGCTCCATCGACTGGCGGGCGACGGCACGCCAGTCCGCGGTCGCCGTCCGCACTTGGCGCCCCGAACGCGACCGGCACATTCTGCTGGTGCTGGACACCGGACGCACCTCCGCGGGGCGCGTCGGGGACGTACCGCGTCTGGACGCCGCCATGGACGCGGCTCTGCTGCTCGGTGCCCTGGCTTCCCGGGCCGGTGACCGGGTGGACCTGCTCGCCTACGACCGCCGGCTGCGTGCGCTCGTCCAGGGCCGCACCGCACGCGATGTGCTTCCCTCCCTGGTGGAGGCGATGGCGGCAGTGGAACCGGCACTGGTCGAGACCGACGCCCGGGGCCTCACCGCCGCGGCGCTGCGCACGGCTCCCCGGCGCTCCCTGGTCGTGCTGCTCACGACGCTCGACGCGGCCCCGGTCGAGGAGGGGCTGCTGCCCGTCCTGCCCCGGCTCACCCAGCGGCACACGGTCCTCGTCGCATCGGTGGCCGATCCGCATGTCGCCGCCATGGCGCGGGCACGCGGCAACACCGATGCGGTGTACGAAGCGGCGGCTGCTGCTCGTGCGCAGGCGGAGCGGGACCGTACTGCCGAGCAGCTCCGGCGCCACGGGGTCACGGTCGTCGACGCCGCTCCGGACGATCTGGCGCCGGCGCTGGCCGACGCGTATCTCGCGCTGAAGGCGGCGGGCCGTCTTTGACACGCTCCTCGCCCAGAGGGGCGAGGAGCGTCCGGCGCCCCGGCGACGTTCCGGGCTGCGGAGGGCCGCCATCTGCGGCCGGGTCTGCGGCGGGCTCGAGAAACACGAGAAACAAAC
>NZ_JBJZOJ010000082.1:0-30285 GCF_047200655.1 Streptomyces sp. MS06 | reverse complement strand
GCCGCAGCGGTCAGGAGGCCGCCGAACGGTACTTGCGGACCGCGAGCGTGCGGAAGACCGCGACGATGAGCACCGACCAGATCAGCGACGCCCACACCGGGTGCTGCATGGGCCAGGCGTCGGAGGCCTGGAAGCCCGGGGGGAGGTTGCCGAAGAGTTCCCGGCAGGCCTGCACGGTGGCGCTGAACGGATTCCACTCGGCGACGTGCTGCAGGAATGACGGCATCTGGTTCGCGTCCACGAACGCGTTGGAGATGAAGGTCAGCGGGAACAGCCAGATCAGCCCGCCCGAGGTCGCCGCCTCGGGGGTGCGCACGGACAGGCCGATGAGCGCGCCGATCCAGGAGAAGGCGTACCCGAGCAGCAGGAGCAGGCCGAACCCGGCGAGGACCTTGCCGAAGTTCTCGTGGGTCCGCCAGCCGACCAGCAGGGCGACGACGGCGAGGACGAGCAGGGTCAGTGCCGTCTGGACCAGGTCGGCCAGGGTGCGCCCGGTCAGGACCGCCCCGCGCGCCATGGGCAGGGAGCGGAAGCGGTCGATGAGGCCCTTGTGCATGTCGTCGGCGATGCCCGCGCCGGCGCCCGCCGTGGCGAACGTGACGGTCTGCGCGAAGATGCCGGCCATCAGGTACTCGCGGTAGGCCTGGGCCGAGGTGGACGAGCCGACCTGGATGGAGCCGCCGAACACGTAGGTGAACAGCACCACGAACATGATGGGCTGGATCAGCCCGAAGACGAGCATCTCGGGGATCCGGACCATGCGGATCAGGTTGCGCTGGGCGACGACCAGCGAGTCGCGGACCGACCGGCCCATGCGGGGGGCGGACCGGGTGGTGCTTACGGCGTCGGTGAGGGCACTCACTTCGCTGACTCCTTGTCCTTCAGCTCGTCGTCCGTCGTGCCCTCGGTCTCGGCCACGTGTCCGGTCAGGGACAGGAAGACGTCGTCGAGGGTGGGGCGGCGCAGGCCGATGTCGTCGATTTCGATACCGCGGGCGTCCAGTTCACGGATCACCTCGGCGAGCAGCTTGGCTCCTCCGGTGACGGGCACGGTGAGTTTGCGCATGTGGTCGTCGACGGTGGTGTCGCCCTTGCCGAAGCCGCGCAGGACGTCCGAGGCGGTCCCGATGTGCTCGCGCTCGTGCACCACGACCTCGACCCGCTCGCCGCCGGTGCGGGCCTTGAGTTCGTCGGAGGTGCCTCGGGCGATGACCCGGCCGTGGTCGACGACCGCGATGTCGTGCGCCAGGTGGTCGGCCTCCTCCAGGTACTGGGTGGTCAGCAGCAGCGTCGTGCCGCCCGACACGAGCCGCTTGATGACGTCCCACAGCAGTTGGCGGTTGCGCGGGTCGAGGCCGGTCGTCGGCTCGTCCATGAACATCACCGGCGGGGAGATCACGAGTGCCGCGGCCAGGTCGAGCCGGCGGCGCATACCGCCCGAGTAGGTCTTCGCGGGGCGGTCGGCGGCGTCCGCCAGGTCGAACTGCTCCAGCAGCTCGACGGCACGGGTCTTGGCGGCCTTCGCCCGCATCTGGTAGAGCCGGCCGACCATCTGCAGGTTCTCCCGGCCGGTCAGGTACTCGTCGACGGCGGCGAACTGGCCGGACAGGCCGATCGAGCGCCGTACGGCGTCCGGGTGCTTGAGCACGTCCACGCCCGCCACGACCGCGCGCCCCCGGTCGGGGGTCAGCAGGGTGGTCAGACAGCGGACCGTGGTTGTCTTGCCCGCGCCGTTGGGCCCGAGCAGACCGAGCACGGTGCCCTCGGGGACATCGAGGTCGACGCCGTCCAGAGCTTTTACGTCACCGAAGGTCTTCGCCAGGCCTTCGGCGTAGATGGCGCCCGGCATATGAGTCTCCACGTCGTCTGGGTTCTTTGGTGGTAGGTGCGGTCCCGGGCTGCTGCCGCCCGGGATGGTGCGTGAGATCCGGGGGTACGCCGACCGCGCGGCGGACGGAGTCGGCGACGAGGCTCACCATAACGCGATGTATCGCGTTCGCCAACGTGTTTTCCGAACGGGTGACGGCACCGTCTCGCGCACCGCCCCACGCGCCGCCCGCGGCGCCCGAAGCCTCAGCCGATGACCGTGTAGCCCGCCTCCCGCAGCGCGTCGCCCACCTCGGCGCAGTGCTCCGGCCCCTTGGTCTCCAGGTGGAGCTCCACCTCCGCCTCCGTGAGCCCGAGCCGGGGGTCGGTTCGTACGTGACTCACATCGAGGACGTTAGCGTCGACCACTGACAACACCCCGAGAAGCGCCGCGAGCGCCCCCGGCCGGTCGGTCAGCCGCACCCGTACCGCCAGGTAGCGGCCCTGGGCGGCCAGACCGTGGCGCAGGATCCGCTGCAGCAGCAGGGGGTCGACGTTGCCGCCGGACAGCACCGCCACCACCGGCCCGGGGAACGCGCCCGGCTCGCTCAGCAGCGCGGCCACCGGACTCGCCCCGGCCGGTTCGACCACCAGCTTGGCCCGCTCCAGGCACAGCAGCAGCGCGGTGGACAGCGCGTCCTCACTCACCGTGCGGACCTCGTCGACCAGCGAGCTGACCAGGGAGAACGGCACCTCTCCGGGCCGGCCGACCTTGATCCCGTCCGCCATGGTCACCGGGTGCGCGACCTGCACCGGGTGACCGGCCGCCAGCGAGGGCGGATACGCCGCCGCGCCCTCCGCCTGCACGCCCACGATCCGCACGTCCGGCCGGAGCGCCTTCACCGCGACCGCGATCCCGGCCGCCAGCCCGCCGCCGCCGACGCCGACCACGACGGTGCGCACCTCCGGGCACTGCTCCAGGATCTCCAGCCCGACCGTTCCCTGGCCCGCGATGATGTCCGGATGGTCGAAGGGGTGGATGAACACCGCCCCGGTCTCGGCCGCGTACCGCTGCGCCGCGGCCAGCGTCTCGTCGACCACCTGGCCCTGCAGGCGCACCTCGGCGCCGTAGTCCCGGGTGGCGCTGATCTTCGGCAGCGGCGCGCCCTGCGGCATGAACACCGTCGAACGCACCCCGAGCAGCGTGGAGGCCAGCGCCACGCCCTGGGCGTGGTTGCCGGCACTGGCCGCGACGACGCCGGCCGCGCGCTGCTCCGGCAGCAGCCCGGAGATCCGCACGTAGGCCCCGCGCAGCTTGAACGAGCCGGTGCGCTGGAGGTTCTCGCACTTGAAGTGCACCGGGGAGCCCACCAGCTGCGACAGCCGCCGGCTGCCCTCCATGGCGGTCACCCGCGCCACTCCGGCGAGCATCTTCCGCGCCCCGCGGACATCGTCGAGGGTGACGGACGGCTGGGGGGCGACCGTGCGGTGGTTCATGTCACAAGTCTCGCAGTTCACACCCGCCGGCGAGCGCTGTGACCAACCGGCGAGACCGGATGCGGCGGCGCCGGTACCGTCCGCGCCCCGGCCGCGTACCCTGTCCCCCAACCATCAGCCCTCCAGAAGTGAGCCCCCGGCCATGCCCACAACGCCTGAGATGTCGATGGACATGACGACCGTCGGTGACACCGGCCTTCTCGACACCCTCCAGCACGAGGTGGCGGTGTTCGCCCGGCGTGCCGAACAGACCCGGCTCGGCGGGGTCGGCCAGGTGCGCAACTCCATGGACCGCGCCGCCTATCTGCTGCTCAACCGCCTCGACAAGGAGGGCCCGATGGGCGTCAAGGCCCTCGCCGCGAGCATGGGCATCGACTCGTCCACGGTCACCCGCCAGGTCGCTCCGCTGGTCGACACCGGCCTGGTCAAGCGCACCTCCCACCCCGAGGACGGCCGGGCGGTCGTGCTGCAGCTCTCCCCGCGCGGGGTGTCGCGCCTGGAGGAGGTGCGCTCCTCCCGCCGCCGCCTGATGGCCGAACTCACCGACGACTGGGCACCGGAGGAGCGCGAGACGTTCTGCTCGCTGCTCACCCGCTTCAACGGCGCCCTGTCCGCCCGGCAGGCCGCACAGGGCGGACCGGGAGCGGAGCCGGCCTCCGACTCCTGAACCACCCGAACGCCACCGCCGGCCCGGAGGTCGCCACCGCCGGCCCGGAGGTCGCCGACGACGATCTGGAGGTCGCCGCCGACGATCCGGAGGCGACACGGAGCCACCCGACCGCCGACCCGGAGGAGTCCGACGGCTGGTCCCGGGTCGTCCGGCCTCGGGCGGCGGCCGCCGCCCGAGGTCCGGGGGCACGTATCGCGGCGCCGGGGGCACGGATCGCACGGCCGCCTGCGCAGCCGCCGATGCGCTCGGGCCCGCGGTCCGGACGCTCCGCCGGGTGCGCGCCCCTTGACCGAAAGGCCACCCCTGGCCTCAGATGAGACCGGACCCCTTTCGCACACGGTTTCGCCTCCGCGCGCGGCCGGGTCCCGAGTCCTCAAGGCGGCCCTCAGGGGGAGGCGCGGTGCGAGAACGGCTTGCGCCCCACGGCGCCCGGCGGACCCACGAGTTCGAGACGTTCGTGGCGGGCGCGGCCGGGCGGCTGCTGCATGCCGCCACCCTGCTCACCGCCGAGCCGCAGGACGACAACCCGCGTGCGCGCCGGCTGCTCACCCTCGCCCTGGCGCACACCTACGCCTGCTGGCAGCGGCTGCACGGCGAGGACCCCTACGAGCACGCGCGCCGGTATCTGGCCACCCGCTTCGCCCACGGCGCCTGGCACCACCGCGGCGGCATCGCCACCCGGCCGGGTGGCGCCCGGCCCCACGGTCCCCTGGCCCGCCTCACCCCGCACGAGCGGCTGATCCTGGTCCTGCGGCTGTACGAAGGCGTGGGCGAGGAGCAGGTGGCGGCGCTGCTGGGGCTTCCGCTGGAGCGCGTCCGCACCGTCTGCGACCGCGCCACGGCCACTCTGCTGCACCCCCCGCGGAGCCCGGCCCGGGCCGTGGGCAGGGCCGGGGTGGCTCCCTCGTGACCGGGAGGCGAAGGGGACGCTCGGCAGGCCCGGGGGCCCCGGAGGCGGGGAGGAGGAGACGGCGATGAACCGGATCGAACGGGAGGCGGCGGCCCGGCGGATCATGGAGGAAACGCGGCCCCGCGTACCCGTGGACCTCTGCGCGGACGCCGTCCGCCGCGGCAACCGCATGCTGCGCCGCAGGACGGCCGCCCGGCGCCTGCTGTGGCTGCTGCTGTGCGCCGCGGTGGTGGCCTTCACCGTCTGGGCGCTGACGGTGCGGCCCTGGGTGGAGCCGCCGTCGGAGACGACCCCACCGGTGGCGGACTGGTGACACCGGTCCGGGCCGCCGTTCCGGCCCCTAGCCGAGCGCCTGCTGCAGGTCCTCCATCAGGTCGTCGACGTTCTCGATGCCGACCGACAGCCGCACCAGGTCGGCCGGTACCTCCAGGGCCGAGCCGGCCGCCGAGGCGTGCGTCATCCGGCCCGGGTGCTCGATCAGCGACTCCACGCCGCCCAGGGACTCGCCCAGGGTGAACAACCGCGCCCGGTTGCACACCTCGACGGCGGCCTCCTCCCCGCCCTCCACACGGAACGAGACCATCCCGCCGAACGCCTTCATCTGCTTGGCGGCCACTTCGTGCCCGGGGTGGTCCTCCAGGCCCGGGTACAGCACCCGCGTCACCCGCGCGTGCCGGGTGAGCATGTCGGCGACCCGGGCGGCGTTCTCGCTGTGCCGGTCCATGCGCACCGACAGCGTCTTGGTCCCGCGCAGCACCAGCCAGGAGTCGAAGGGCCCGGCGACCGCCCCCATCGAGTTCTGGTGGAAGGCCAGCTCCTCACCCAGTTCCCGGTCGTTCACGATCAGTGCACCGCCGACGACGTCCGAGTGGCCGCCCATGTACTTGGTCAGCGAGTGCACGACGACGTCCGCACCCAGCGACAGCGGCTGCTGGAGGTAGGGCGTGGCGAAGGTGTTGTCGACGACGAGGCGGGCGCCCGCGTCCCGGGCGATCTGGGCGACGGCGGCGATGTCGGTGATGCCGAGCAGCGGGTTGGACGGCGTCTCCACCCACACGGCCTTCGTCCTCGGGGTGATCGCGGCCCGTACGGCGGCCGGGTCGGAGGTGTCGGCCACCGACCATTCCACACCCCACCGGGAGACCACCTTGGCGAAGAGGCGGAACGTGCCTCCATAGGCGTCGTCGGGGATCACGACGTGGTCGCCGGGGCCGAGCAGCGTGCGCAGCAGGCAGTCCTCGGCCGCCAGTCCGGACGCGAACGCGAGTCCCCGGCGGCCGCCCTCCAGGGCCGCGAGGTTCTCCTCCAGCGCGGTACGGGTCGGGTTGGCGCTGCGGCTGTACTCGTAGCCGCCGCGCAGGCCGCCCACGCCGTCCTGCTTGTAGGTGGAGACCTGGTAGATCGGCGGGACGACCGCACCGGTGAGGGGGTCGGCGGTGTTGCCCGCGTGGATCGCGAGGGTCTCGAAGTGCTGACTGATGTGCCTGTCGCTCATGGGGACCGAGCGTAATGCGCGCGGCGGCCCGCCGACGGCCGATCGGCCCGGCCGCGACCGGGCCGGCGGTCGCCGGCCTCCCGGGTTTTCCACAGGTCGCGTCCGGCAGGTTGGCCAATTGTCGGCGCGGTCTGGTTCGCTTGAGGCATGGAGATTATCTGGGTCCTGATGGCCGTGGTGATGTTCGGCTTCGTGCTGCTGCCGGTCATCAGGCGCAGGCGCGGCATGATCGAGCAGGTGCACCCCGGCCACCCGGACGCGGCGGACCCCGCGAAGTACGGCTTCGCCCGCGAGGAGGAGCTCGACGTTCGCCTGCCCGGCCCGGACCAGGACCTGCTGGACGTGCTCGACCTCGTCCAGCGCACGCAGGACTACACATCGGCCGCGCAGCTGCTGGCCGGCACCGAGGCCGAGGGCGAGACGCGCTGGCAGCGCGTCCAGGCCTTCGCCGGCGCGGCCTCGCTGGAGCTGGCCCAGCGGCCCGGCGGTGTCGGCGAGATACCGGGCGGGCAGTGGCTGCGGGTCTGGCGGGCCGAACGGCCCAAGGACGCGGGCGGTGCCGCGGTGCACGCCGAGTTCCTGGCGCAGCAGGCCTGGCGGACGGCGACGCCGGGCACCGACGATTTCCGCATCATCATGGAGGAGGCGAAGGAGGCCTGCGGTGCGGCGGCGCTGCTGGCGCCCGGCGATCCGGTCCCGTACCTCCCCGAGCTGTCCGTCGCCCGCGGGCTCGGCTACTCCTCCGAGGAGTTCGAGCAGCTCTGGTCGAAGGTCCTGGACCGCGCCCCGCACCACATGGGCGCCCACCTCGCCGCACTGCACTACTGGTGCGAGAAGTGGCACGGCTCACGGGAGCTGGCGTACCGGTTCGCGGAGTCCGCGGCGGCCCGGGCGCCCGAGGGGTCGCTGCTGGCCGCGCTGCCGCTGTTCGCGGTCTTCGAGCACCTCCCCGAGGTGAACCTGGTCCGCGGCTTCTACCGCAGCGAGGTCGTCACCAGGGCCGTGCACGGCGCGCTGCACGCCGTCCACGCGGCCCGCCCCGACGACCCCATGCTGGCCCACGTGCGCCACCTGCTGGTCTTCTTCCTGGTCCGTGCGGAGCGCTGGGCGGAGGCGATGGACCAACTCGTCCACGTCGACGGGCACGTCGGCGCGCTCCCCTGGACCCTGTCCGCCGATCCGGCCGCGGAGTTCGCGGTGTACCGCGCGCTTGCGGTCGCCGGCTACGAGGCGAACGGAGGAAGCCCGGCGACGCTGCCGCACTGACCGGCCCGCACGGCGCGCGGCCGCCGCGGGTCAGTCGTCCGCGCGGGCGGGCAGCCGCCATCCCGGACGGGGGAAGTGGCAGGTGTAGCCCTCCGGGTAGCGCTGCAGGTAGTCCTGGTGCTCGGGCTCGGCCTCCCAGAAGGGTCCGACCGGTTCCACCTCGGTGACGACCTTGCCCGGCCACAGGCCGGAGGCGTCCACGTCGGCGATCGTGTCCTCGGCGATGCGCTTCTGCTCGTCGTCCACGTAGTAGATCGCCGAGCGGTAGCTGAGGCCGACGTCGTTGCCCTGGCGGTTCACCGTGCTCGGGTCGTGGATCTGGAAGAAGAACTCCAGCAGCGTGCGGAAGTCGGTCTTCTCCGGGTCGAAGAGGATCTCGATGGCCTCCGCGTGCGTGCCGTGGTTGCGGTACGTCGCGTTCGGCACGTCGCCCCCGGTGTACCCGACCCGGGTCGCCGTCACGCCCGGGAGCCGGCGGATCAGATCCTGCATCCCCCAGAAACATCCGCCCGCCAGCACGGCCCTCTGCGTCTGCGCAGCCATTGCGGCCCTCCATACTCCGTCAGCTCGGTCGCTCGGGCTCCCCGGCGCACACGCCACCGGCATTCACGGCCCAACCTGCTCAACGCATGCGGGTTCCGAGCGATTCCTCACCCGTGCAGCGGCCCCGGGGCCCGGATCCCTACCCCTCCCCCGCCGGCGGGGTCTCCCCGCGTCTCCCCGGCCACGGCGGCGGATCACCTGGCGTTGCACGGAGTCCGACGCAGATCGTGCGTCTTGACGAGTTCATCCACGCCTGTGTCGCGCCTTCGCAGCCTCGTAGGCGGTGGCGAGGTTGTTGCGGCGGGCCAGGGTAGTGGGGTGGTCGGCCCAGGCGGGTCAGGAGGAGCAGAGGCACGGTCGGTCATGGGGGCCGGGTCTCCGGGTGGCGGCGCGGTTCGCGGCCGCACGGCTGGCCCGATCGTCTGACCCCCGTGCGTGTTGGTACGGGCACGCACGGCCGTACGCCGTCGCCGGGCTAGCGTCCCGGCATGGGACGTGGGAGCAGCGGGGGCACGGCGGCGGACTCGGTGGTCACGTCACGTGCCGGACGGCTGCCGCTGCGGATCGTCCTCGGGCTGTCCCTGGCGTTCACGGTGACGGTCGTCGACCCGCTCGTCCTCAGTCTCAATCTGCCCCAGGTGGACCAGGCCCTCCACGTCCCGCCGCAGGGCGTCGGGCTGCTGGGCGGAGCCGCGACGCTGGTGATGGCCGCCTCCGTCCTGGCGGCGGGCAGCCTCGGGGACGCCGTCGGGCTCAAGCGGCTGCTGATGCTGGGACTGGTGCTCGTCACGGTCGTCGACCTGCTCTCCGCGCTCTCGCCCGGCTACGGCTTCCTGCTGGCGATGCGCTTCCTGAACGGGCTGGGGATGACCGCGCTGCTGGGGGTGCCGCTGGCGCTGCTGAAGGTCTCGGTGTCGGAGGAGCAACGGCCCACCGCCATCGGTGTCCTGATGGCCGTCGAGATGGTCCTGTGCGGGGTGATCCCCGCGTTCACCGGCTGGGCGGTGGGGGCCGTCGGCTGGCGGTTCCTGTTCCTGATCGCCCCGCTGCTGTCCCTGGTCGCGCTCTGGTTGACGGCCCGCCACGTCCCGGCCTCGCCCGTACAGGAGGGCCGAGGCGTGGACGTGAGAGGGGTCGGCCTGATCGGATTGGTCCTGCTGGCGCTCGTCGTGGGCCTCGCCGCGGGGCAGAACGGCCTGTCCCGGCCCCAGGCCTGGGTGCCGCTGCTGGTCAGCGCGGCCGCCGCCGCGCTCTACGTCCTCCACGCCCGCCGCACCGACCGGCCTGCCCTGGACCTCGCGCTGTTCCGCAGTGCACCGTTCAGCGTGGCGCTGGCGGCCGCGCTCACGCTGAACTTCCTGGGCGTCGGGCTCAGTCTCGTGCTGGGCCAGTTCGGCAGCGTGGTGCTGTCCCTGTCGCCCGAGAAGATCGGCCTGCTGTACCTGCCCGGCACGCTGCTCGTCGCCGGTGCCGTGATCCTGGCCGGGCGCATGGTGGGGAAGCACACCCCGCGGCCGGTGATGGTCACCGGCCTGCTGATCATGACGGCGAGCGGGCTGCTGCTGGCCGGCACCGCCGACCCCACGATGGCGGTGTGGCTGCTCGTGCTGGCCACCTGGCTGACCAACCTGGGGGCACTGGTCACCTCCACGTCGGTGTCCGAGACGGTCCTCGCCCAGGCACCGGCCGGGCAGTCCGGCACGGTGGCCTCCGTCCAGATGGCCTTCGCGATGACCGGCTCCGCCCTCGGCCCCACGGTCTACCTCCTGCTCTTCAACCACTTCTTCCAGCAGCAGTGGCTGGCGGACGCCGAGTCCCGCGACCTGTCGGCGGAGGAGGGCCGGCAGGCCGTGGACGCCGTGCGCAGCGGGATGGCCCAGCATCCCGGAGGCAGTGTCTACGATCCGAACCTGCTCCAGGAGGCCTCGGGACTCCGCCTCGGGCTGGACTTCGCCCACGCGCTGCAACTGACCATGCTGGTCGTCAGTTTCCTGCCGCTCGTCGTGGCGGGGCTGGCCCTCCTGCCGCTGCCGGGCCGCGGAAAGTCGCGGGCGTAGCGGCGGCGCGGACCCCGGCCGTCGGTACCGGCGGGGTGCCGCGCGGAGGGGGCAGCGGATGGGGCAGCGGAAGGGGCAGCGGAAGGGGGAACAGGGGCGCGGGTGGAAGGCGGGAAGGGGGACGGGCTCGCGTGTCAGCCCGGGTCGAGCCGGTCGGCATGAGACCTTCTTGGTTGGCAGTGGTCGGTTCGGGCGGATTGCCCGAGGGTGCGTCGACGTCGTGCGGTGGGACGGGGCCGTGGTGCTCCCCGCCGGGGCGCCATGGTGGCCGGCGGTGTACCGGAGGAGGCGGGATGGGCGGCGTGCGCAGTGGGTTCGCCACGACGGACGACGGCGTGCGGCTGCACTATCTCGAGGCCGGAAGCGGCCCGGACATGCTTCTCGTCCCCGGCTGGTCGCAGACCGCGGCGCAGTGGCGCCACCAGATCGCCGACTTCGCCCGTACGCATCACGTGGTGGCCGTGGACCACCGCGGCCACGGTGACTCGGACCGGCCGGACCACGGGTACCGGATCGCCCGGCTCTCGACGGACCTCCACCAGCTCGTCCACTCCCTGGACCTCACCGATGTCGTCTGGGTCGCCCATTCCATGGGCTGCGCGCTGGCGTGGTCCTACTGGGACCTGTTCGGCGGGGACCGGCTGGCACGTCTGGTGCTGTTCGACGAGCCGGCCGTCCTGATCCGGCAGCCGTACTGGCCCGACGGCCTGGCCGAGGAGGTCGGCGCGCTGTACGGCCTGGCGCAGATCGCCGACGTCGTCCGGGGGCTTCGCGACCCGCGGTCCGACGCCGAGGCCCTCAGCGCGCGGTTCCTGGATGACATGTGGACGGAGTCGGCCGACGAGGGGGACCGGCAGTGGGTGCTGGGCCGGAACCTGCTCCTGCCCCGGGAGTACGCCGGCAGACTGCTGCTGGACAACGTCATGCACGACTGGCGTGACGTCCTCCCCCGGATCACCGTGCCGACCCTGGTCCTGGGAGGGGCGGAGAGCGTGATCCCGGTCGCCGCCGCACGCTCGGTCGCCTCGGCGATTCCGGGGGCCGTGGTGCGGATTCTCCCCGAGCGGGGCAGTCACTTCGCCTTCTGGGAGAACCCGGCCGCCTTCAACGGGGAGATCAGGGCCTTCCTCGACAGTCGGTGACACGACCGCCACCGCAGGTGCATTCCGTTGCCGAACGGAGCAAGTCAAACGAAGTAAGGCAAAGAAGTAGGGCAAACGGAGTAAGGCAGAGGAGATGCGGCGAAGGGGATGCCGGCCGCCCGTCGCGGTCCTCGCCGGGAGCGGCGAGGACCCCCGGGGAGATCGCCTCTCCGGGGGTCCTCCGCGGCGCGGGGGTGGGTCAGATCGTCGCCGTGTCGATGACGAAGCGGTAGCGGACGTCGCTGGCGACCACCCGGTCGTAGGCCTCGTTGATCTCGTCGGCGCGGATCAGCTCGATCTCCGCACCGAGTCCGTGCTCGGCGCAGAAGTCCAGCATCTCCTGGGTCTCGGCGATGCCGCCGATCATGGAGCCGGCGAGGGTCTTCCCGCCGCCGATCACCGAGAACAGGTTGAGCGCGATGGGCTCCTCCGGGGCGCCCACGTTCACCAGTGCGCCGCGCGTCCTCAGCAGGGACAGGTAGGCACCCAGGTCCAGCGGGGCGGAGACGGTGGAGACGATCAGGTCGAAGGTGCCGGCCAGGTCCGTGAAGGTCGCGGGGTCGCTGGTGGCGCGGTAGTGGTCGGCGCCCAGCCGCAGGCCGTCGTCCTGCTTGCGCAGCGACTGGGAGAGCACGGTGACCTCGGCGCCCAGGGCGTGGGCGATCTTGACGCCCATGTGGCCGAGGCCGCCCATGCCGACGATCGCGACCTTCTTGCCGGGGCCTGCGCCCCAGTGCTTGAGCGGGGAGTACAGGGTGATGCCGGCGCACAGCAGCGGGGCGGCGACGTCGAGGGAGAGGCCGTCCGGGATCCGCAGGACGTACTCCTCGTCGACGACGATCTTCTGGGAGTAACCGCCGTAGGTGGGCTCGCCGTCCCTGCCCACGGCGTTGTACGTGCCGACCATCCCGCCGCCGGTGCAGTACTGCTCCAGGCCCGCCCGGCAGTTGTCGCACTCGCGGCACGAGTCGACCATGCAGCCGACGCCGACGCGGTCGCCGACGGCGAACTTCGTCACTCCGGGCCCGACCTCGCTGACCACGCCCGCGATCTCGTGGCCGGGCACCATCGGGAAGAGGGCCTCGCCCCAGCCCTCGCGGGCCTGGTGGATGTCGGAGTGGCAGATGCCGGCGTACTTGATGTCGATCAGGACGTCGGAGTCACCGACCGCGCGGCGCTGGATGGTGGTGCGCTCCAGCGGGGCCTTGGGCGCGGGGGCGGCGTACGCAGCAACAGAGGTCATGCCGGGGTTCTCCTAGCGACGGAACGTCCGGCCCGGCCTGTCGTTCGGCCGGGCGCACCGTCCAGGGTGCCCCGGGTGCGCGCGTCCACCCAGACCACGGCTCGGCGTACGCACGCCGTGCCTACCACTGGCGGGATCAGGCTCCTGGGCATACGACCAGGAATACTGGGCGGCATGGACGAACATCCGCAAGCCCCTCAGGAGGCCGCCGGCGCCCTGGACCGGCGGGCGGAGCTCAGCGAGTTCCTGCGTACCCGGCGCGCCCGGCTGAAGCCGGCGGACGTGGGGCTGCCGGACTTCGGCCGGCACCGCAGGGTGCCGGGGCTGCGACGCGAGGAGCTGGCGCAACTGGCCGGGGTGTCCGTGGCTTACTACACCCGCCTGGAGCAGGGCAACGGGCGGAACGTGTCGGCGGAGGTGCTGGACTCGATCGCCCGCGCGCTGCGGCTGACCGACGCCGAGCACGCGCACCTGACCCATCTGGCGAAGCCGAAGCGGCACAAGAAGAGGCCGGGGGCGCGGCAGCAGCAGGTGCGCGCCTCGCTGCGGCAGCTGCTGGACACCATGGACGGCGTGCCCGCGTACGTCGTGGGACGGCGTACGGAGATCCTGGCCTGGAACCGGATGGCGGCCGCGGTCTTCGGCGACTGGGCCCAGCTGCCGGTGGCGGAGCGGAACTGGGCGCGGCTGGTGTTCCTGCGCCCCGAGTACCGGGACCTGTTCGTGGAGTGGGAGCAGAAGGCCATCGACATCGTGTGCGCCCTGCGCATGGACGCCGGCTGCCATCCGGACGACACCCGGTTGTCCGCTCTCGTGGGCGAGTTGTCGGTGAAGAGCGAGGAGTTCCGGCGGCTGTGGGCCACACACGACGTGAAGGACAAGAGCCACGGCGTCAAGCGGTTGCAGCACCCGCTGGTGGGCGAGCTGGCGCTGCACTTCGAGTCGTTCCGGCTGGTGGACGACGGTGAGCAGTCGCTGATCACCTATCACGCCGAGCCGGATTCGCCGTCCGCGCCGGCGTTGCGCCTGCTGGCGAGCTGGGGCGCGGACGCGACCGCGGCGGGCACCGGATCGGAGCCGGAGGCACCGGTGCGGGCGCGGACACGGTCGGACGCGGGCAGCGACCCGGACGGTGGCTCCGGGCGGCCCCGGCGCTGAACGGGCCGGGGGCCGAGGACCGCTCGGGCTCCCGGGGGGAGAGAGCCGCCCGCCGCGGGGCGGCGCTGCGGCACCGGGCACGGCTCGGCACGGCTTCTCATCCTTCTCTTATGTCAGCCTTAACCCTTCATCACGGGCCGTCCCTACGTTGCCACGCATGTTCTTCACCTACCTGAGGCGCGAGCTGCGCCGCCGCAGAAAGGCGGCCTTCGTCGTCGCCTCCGGTCTCGCACTGGGCATCGCGCTGGTCATCGTGGTCGACTCCGTGTCCTCGGGCATGGGCAAGGCGCAGGACGAGGTGCTCCAGTCGCTGTACGGCCTGGGCACGGACATGACGGTCACCAAGGCCGCCGCGCCGACGGCGAACGCGTCCCAGCGGCCCAGGTTCAAGTTCGACGCGAAGGACGACGGCGACGGCGGGGAGCAGAGCACCGACCGGGTCATGGTGCGCGGCTTCCAGACCCTGTCCTCCGCGACCGTCGCCGAGGTGGGTCGGCAGAGCGGCGTGGCGGACGCCGTCGGCGGGCTCAGTCTGCAGGTCGTGAAGGTGAGCGGTCAGTTCACCCGGGGCAGGTTCGAACAGCAGGGCGGCAGCGGCGGGGGCCGGCGTGGCGGCGGCCAGCCCCAGGGCGAAGTCAAGGGCGGCGGGGCCGACTTCGACGTGAACAACTACTCCGTCTACGGCACCGACGTCGCCAAGCCGGACCTCGGACCGCTCACCTCCTCCGAGATCACAAGCGGGCGCACGTTCACGGCCTCGGAGACCGACGCGAAGGTCGCGGTCGTGGACTCCGCGTACGCCAAGGAGAAGAGCCTCAAGGTGGGGTCCACCCTCACCGTCAAGGGGGTGGCCTTCTCGGTCGTCGGCGTCGCCACGGCGGACAGCGGTGACGCCGCGGCCAACGTCTACGTGCCGCTGAAGCAGGCGCAGACGCTGAGCGACTCGGCCGACAAGGTCACCACGATCTACGTGAAGGCCACCGACTCCCAGAAGATCGACAGCGTGAAGTCGGCCATCCAGAAGAACGTCTCCGGCACGACCGTGACGACCTCCGCCGACCTCGCGGACACCGTGTCCGGCTCGCTGTCCACCGCCTCCTCCCTCGCCACGACCGTCGGCAAGTGGCTGTCCCTGGTGGTGCTGGTGGCCGCGTTCCTGGTCGCGGGGCTGCTGACCTCCGCCGCGGTGTCCCGACGGGTGCGGGAGTTCGGCACGCTGAAGGCGCTGGGGTGGAAGTCCGGGCGGGTGACCCGGCAGGTCGTCGGCGAAGCGGTCGTCAACGGGCTGCTCGGCGGCATCCTCGGTATCGCGCTCGGCCTGGTCGGCGCCTACGCGGTGACCGCGGTCAGCCCTACCCTGCAGGCCCAGTTGGGCGGCGGCTCGGGCGGGGGCGGCTTCGGCGGCGGGTTCGGCGGTCCGGGCCGGCGGGCAGCCGCGGCCAAGACGCTGGACGTGGCGCTGACCGCGCCCGTCCACCTGTCGACGGTCGCCCTGGCCGTGGCCCTCGCGGTGGCCGGCGGTCTCGTCGCGGGCGGGTTCGGCGGCTGGCGGGCGTCCCGGCTCCGTCCGGCGGACGCGCTGCGCCGAGTCGAGTGAACCGGGGCCCGGGACAGCCCCTCGACGCTGCGGGCGGTCCGGGCCCCCGGCCCCTTGCGACGGGCGGTCCGGGCCCCCGGCTCCGTACGGCGGGCGGTCCGCGTCCGCGGCTCCGTGCGGCGGGTCGCGCCGGCCGGCCGGCGGCCGGCGGCGGTTCCCCGGCGGCCCTTCATCCCCTCTCCTCTCCCCCGACAGTCACCCAGGAGTTGTCGCTCCCATGTACGAACTCAGCGCCGTCACCAAGCGGTACACCAGAGGCAAGGACACCGTGCACGCCCTCGACGGCGTGGACCTGACCATCCCCGACGGCGACCGTCTCGTCATCCAGGGGCCCACCGGCGGCGGCAAGTCCACGCTGCTGCAGATGCTCGGCGGACTCGACCGGCCCGCCTCCGGCGAGATCGTGCTCGACGGCACCGACCTGGCCGGGCTCTCGGAGGCGAAGCTGACCCGGGTACGCAGCGAGACGATCGGCTTCGTCTTCCAGTCCTTCAACCTCATCCCGACGCTCACCGCCCAGGAGAACGTGGAGACGGCGCTGGTCCCCCTCGGCGTCAAGGCGAGGCAGCGGCGGGAGCGGGCGGCCGAAGCGCTGACGTCGGTCGGTCTGGGCGAGCGGCTCGGGCATCTGCCCGGTGAGATGTCCGGCGGCCAGCAGCAGCGGGTCGCGATCGCCCGCGCACTGGTCAAGCAGCCGAAGGTGCTGCTCGCCGACGAGCCCACCGGAAACCTGGACGAGGGCATGCGCGACGAGGTCATGGACGTACTGGAGCGCATGTGGAAGGAGTTGGGGCTGACGTTCGTCATGGTCACCCACGACTCCGCCATCGCCAGGAAGGCGCCGCGCCTGGCCACCATCCGCAAGGGACGGATCAGCGTCCGGGAGAACACGGCGAAGTCGGGCGACGCCGCGCGCGCCGGGTCCTGAGCGGGCTCTGCCGCCCGGTACGGGACCGGGCGGCACAGGAGCGGGAGAGCGGCGGGCTGCTGTTCCGAACCCGCGTGTCCTGCCCTCGCCCTGCCCCTGTTCCCCGCGGTACGGCCGAGGATGCCTGCGCGTTCGCCGGAGCATCGCGTACGTGCCGGGACCGGTCGGCGCGCACCCTCCGCCCGGGCGCCGCGCCCCGCGGCACGACCGCGTCGCCGGTCACGCGACCGGGCACCTCGCGTCCGTCAGGCGGCTTCGTCGAGCGTCTGCCGGGGCGGCCGCCCGTAGGCGCCCCGGTACAGGGCCGCGAAACGGCCGGGGTGGTAGAACCCCCAGCGCGCGGCGATCCCGGTCACGGTGGCGCCCGTCGTCCGGTCGGCGGCGGCCAGTTCGCGGTGGGCGTACGCGAGGCGGACCTGCCGCAGGTACCCGAGCGGGGTGGTGTCCAGGTGCCGGCGGAAGGCGTACTGCACGGCTCGGACGGTCACGTGCGCGGCGGCCGCGATGTCCGCGACGGTGAGCGGCTGGTCGACGTGGTCGTCGATGTGGGCCGTCGCGCGCCGCAGCGTGGCCGGGTGCGCGTCGTTGCGGTCGGAGGCGGTGGGCTCGGTGAGGGCCGTGCTGGGGAAGGCCGCCAGGACTCCGGCCGCGAGGTGCTGCTCCGCCGTCGCGGCGACCAGCGGCTGAGCCGCCGTCCCGGGATCGGCCAGGACGTGGTCCCTGAGGTAGAGGATCGTGCTGCTCAGCCGGCGTGCCGCGGACTCGGAGTACGGCCGGTGGCCGGTGAGGCGCACCGGCTGCGGAGCGCGCTGCTCGGCCGTGGCGGCCACCTGTGACAGCAGCTCGGGGCGCAGCATCGTGACGTTGTAGCGGGCGGAGCAGATCCGACCGCTGTAGGGCACGTCCGGGGGTGCGAAGGAGACCATGTCGCCGGGCGCGAACGAGGTGCCCTCCCCGCCCGCGAGGGCGTGGTCCCGGATGCTGCCCTCGTGGACGCGGCAGAGGCAGATCCTGCCCAGCGGCGTGACCGAGTAGTCCATGTCGAAGTCGACGTCGAGTTCGTCGACGCTGACCGATTCGGTGGCCACGCGTCGTACCCGCACCGTCGTGGAGTCCGACGTACCGCTGCCGATGCGCATCCTGGTGTAGACGCGGTTGAAGAACTCCTCGGTCCGTTCCAGGTCGTCGCTGTCGAATTCCAGCGTGTTCACGGCGACCTCACCTCCGTGCCGACGTTGTTCCCCGGGGTTGCGATGCGGAGGCCACGTCGTCTCCGCCCATGAGTGCGCATGCCCTGACCGTCGGGTTCGGAACGGTGACTTCCGTCGCGGCTGCGTCCCGTGGACGGTCGCGGGCCGGATCCTTCGTTTCCCGTGTCGTGCCGGGCGTGCCGGGCGTGAAGAGTTGATTCGTTCGGCGCCGGGACCGGGGCGCGGCAGCCGCCGGCGCCGAGCGCGGAAAGGAGCGGAAAGAGCACGCATGCGCGAGGAGAAGGACCTGATCGAGCAGAACGACGTCCTACGGGCGGAGGTGGGCCAGCTGAAGCACGCGCTCGCCTCGCACGCCGTGGTCGACCAGGCGATCGGGGTGGTCATCACGCTGGGCGGGCTGCGTCCGGAGGAGGGCTGGGAGGTGCTGAAGACCGTCTCCCAGCGCACCAACGTCAAGCTCCGGCTGGTCGCCGGGCAGGTCGTGGCGTGGGCCCGGGGCGGGCGGCTGCCCGAGGAGGTCTCGGAGGTGCTGCACGAGAGGCTGCTGCTGCGGTCCGCCGTACCCGGACCGGCCGTCGCGGACGGGCGGCCGCCCGTGGCCGGCACCCGCTGACCACCGGCAGGCCTGGCCGAAACGCCGAGGCGGCCGCCCCTTCGGGCGGCCGCCTCGGTGCGTTCGGTGGATGCGGTCAGACCGCCGAACCCGCCTTCCACTGGTCCCAGCTCATGTTCCAGCCGTTGTAGCCGTTGTCCGGGGCCACGGTCTTGTCACCGGTGTTGGAGATCACCACCACGTCGCCGACGATCGAGTGCTGGTAGAACCAGGCGGCCGGGGTGTTCGGGTCGTCGGCGCCCTGCTTGTCCTGCAGGCCCACGCAGCCGTGGCTGGTGTTGACGCTGCCGAAGACGGACGGGGCGCCCCAGTAGTTGCCGTGGATGAAGGTGCCGGACCGGGTCAGGCGCATGGCGTGCGGCACGTCCTTGATGTCGTACTCGCCCTTGCCGTCGTCGTCGGTGAAGCCGACCGTCGCGCCGTTCATGCGGGTCTCCTTGAACTTCTCGGAGATCACCATCTGGCCCTGGTACGTCTTGTGGTCGGGCGCACCGGCGGAGACCGGGATGGTCTTGATGACCTTGCCGTTCTGCGTGACCTTCATCTGCTTGGTCTTCGCGTCGACGTAGGAGACCTGGTTGCGGCCTATGTGGAAGGTGACCGTCTTCTGCTGGATGCCGTAGACGCCGGAGGCGCCCTCGACGCCGTCCAGGTCCAGCTTCAGCGTGACGGTGGAACCGGCCTTCCAGTAGTCCTGCGGACGGCAGTCCATGCGGGTGGTGTTGAACCAGTGGCAGGCGACCTCCTGCCCGCTGCTGGAGGTGACGCTGACGCCCTTCTGGACGGCGGCCTTGTTGGTGATCGACTTGTTGAAGTTGATCGACACCGGCATGCCGACGCCGACGGTGGTGCCGTTGTCCGGGGTGAAGTAGCCGATGAAGCTGTTGGCCGGGGAGACCGTGGTGAAGGTGGCGTTCTCGTGGGCCTCGCGGCCGTCGGCGTCCTTCGCGGTGGCCGCCAGCTTGTAGGTGGTCGAGCGGGCGAGCTGGCCGGTGGGCTTCCAGCTCGTCCGGTCGGCCGACATCTCGCCGGAGACCGTCTTGCCGTCGTTCGACGTCATGGTGACGTCGGTGAGCGTGCCCTTGCTGACGGTGACGGCGGCGGAGTTGTTGATGGAGGCGTTGTCGGAACCGTCCTTGGGCGTGATCTTGATCTGGGCCTCGGAGGTCTTCTTGGCCGCCGCCTCGTCGACCTTGGCCTGCGAGGTGTCCTTGCCGCCCGAGTCGCTTCCGGAAGCGCCGTCGCCGCCGCCGGAGCAGGCCGAGAGCATCAGCACACCGCCGAGCAGGGCGGACGCGGCCACCAGGCCCTTGCGCCGCCTACTGTTCGTCATCACACGCTTCTCCATCGTTTCCGAATCCCCAAAACCCCGAGTCCCCGTTAATGAATCTTCAACGCTACGACCGGTTCGCCCAGTTCCACAGAGTGCGGACCTGTGGGGCACGCCACGTCCCGCGGGGCGGGGGTTCCGCCCGCCCGGAACAGTGCCGGTGCCTCGGTCGGTGCGCCCCCTGAGACGAAGAAACCCCGGACGGCGGTTGCCGTCCGGGGCCGATGAATTTCCCGGGGCCCTCAGCCGGGTCCGTCCGAGCGGCCGACGCCCCGGCCCGGTTCACCGCGCCCCTCGTCCCCGTCACCCTCGTCGTCCGGGTCGCCGTCGTCCCACCCGTCATCATCCTCGTCGACGCCCCACTCCGGCGAGTCGGGGTCGTGGTCGATCTGCTCGGTCGACCACGACGCCTGCTGGAGCTCGACCCCGGGCACCTCGCTGACCAGCGTGAACGGGTCGACGAGATAGGCGAGCGCCTCTGCGGTGTCCTCCGTCACAGCACTCTCGGCATAGGAGCGCTCAATGTCCGGCATGTCGGAATCGTCACTGATGTTCTCCAGCGCGGCCCCGGTCACCGCGCTCTCGTCGGTGACCTCGACCACGAGTTCCACGCGGAGTCGCACAAAACGTGATGTGTCAGGAGTGCTCATGCCGAGAGCGTACGTCCGGGCCGCTCCCGTGGCTTTCCTGCGACCCGCATCTATCATTAGCATCCCGCCGTACGGCCAATTCGCCCGCGTCACAAGGGGATCGATATTCCGTGTCATCCGCTCGCCGCCCGCTGCTGACCGCCGCCGCCGCGGCATCTCTGCTGGGTGCCCTGTGGTTCGTCCCGTCCGCCAACGCGACGCCGGGAACCCCCGCGTCGCCGCAGCCGACGACGACCGCGAAGGCACGGGCAGGAGCGGATCCCGGCGGGAGCGGCACCACCTCCGCGGACATGTCGGCGGAGCTGGCCGCGGACGCGGTACCGGACGGCGTCCGGCTCGCCGACACGGGCAGTTTCGACACCACCCCGTACGTGGCGGGCGGCACCCTGTTCCTCGCCGTGGGCGCCGGCTTCGTCGTCTACTCGGCACGCCGGGAGCGGCTGGGCCTGTGACCGCTGCATCCGGGACCGTTATGCCCAAGACCGTTATGTCCGGGGACGGATCGCCCGTGACCGGAACGTCCCGGTTGCGGAAATGAGTTGACGCTTTCTTGACGCGCGCTTCATAGTCCGCGCATGAAGAGATCATCGGGTGCGCGGATGTACGCCGCGGTTGCCGTGACGGCCCTGTCGTTCGCTCTCGTCTCGGGTTGCTCGGACGGCGGCGGGAAGGACGCGAAGGGATCCGGGGGGTCGAGCCCGTCGCCGGGCGGCTCGTCGGCACCGGCCTCGTCCTCCGCTCCGCCCGCCGAGGCGCTCACCACGGCGGAGCTGCAGAAGCTGCTGCTGGCCGAGGGGGACGTGAAGGGCTACAAGACCGGCAACGGCAAGGACACCCTGCCCAAGGGCAAGAGCACGGTGAAGGCGGACAAGGCCGCGTGCACGCCGCTCGCCTACGCCATGGCCGCTCTCGCCCCGGGCGACACGGACGCGGTCGCGCGCAACCTGGTCACCGAGGACACGCCGGCCGCCACCAAGGACCCGGACCAGCTCAGCGACGACGACTGGGCCTCCGCCATGGACCGGGACGTGACGCTCGTGGGGCTGTCGTCCTACGGCGGCGACGGCGCGGCCAAGACCTTCAAGGCGGTCTCCGACGCAGTCGAGAACTGCTCCGGCGGTTTCGGCGTGACCGCCGACGGCGAACAGCAGAAGATCACCCGGATCGCGCCGGAGAAGGCGACCGGCGCCGGTGACGAGTCCCTGGCGTTCACCGTGGACGCCTCCGTGGACGGCAGCACCACGGCCACCGCCGCCTTCCACACCGAGGTGGTGCGCAAGGGCAGCGTCGTGGCCACGTTCTACACGATCAACTTCACCGCCATGACCTCCGGAAAGGCGTACAGCGTCCCCGCCGCGGTCGTCGAGGCGCAGGCGGCCAAGCTCCCGTAGCACCGCGGGTGCGGCGCACCCCGCCGCCGCGACGCGGGCGGACGCCCGTCCGGGGCACCGCACGGACGGGCGCCCCCGGCCGCGCAGTGCACGCCCGGGGTGCGTCCGCGTGCCACGGCCGGGAGTGGGGGTGGGGGTGGGGGTGCGCTGCGTCCAGGTACCTGCCGGGCCGGCCTCGGGCGGAGACCAGGCCCGGGGAGCGGCCGGCCCCGGGGAGCGGCCAGGCCTGGGGGCCTGCCGTAACCGGGCGACCGCCTCGGAGCGGGCGCTCCCGGGGCGGCCGGGGCGGGAACGGGCCACGCCCCGACCGGTGCGGGAGCGGTCCCGACCTCCCGGGGCGGGGACGTCCCGCTACCGCAGCGGGCCGGTCACCGTCTCCACCGCCGCGACGAGCCGCCCCTCGCGCACGAAGGCGTCCGCGGCGGCGAGGTCCGGGGCCAGGAAGCGGTCCGGTCCGGGTCCCTGGACCCCGGCCGCACGCAGCGCGTCGATGACCGCACGGGAGGCGGGGGCCGGGGCGAGGCCCTCGCGCAGTTCGATGGCGCGGGTGGCCGCGTACAGCTCGACGGCCACCACGCGGGTGAGGTTGTCGACCGCGGTACGCAGCTTGCGCGCCGCCGACCAGCCCATGGACACGTGGTCCTCCTGCATCGCGGAGGACGGGATCGAGTCCGCGGACGCCGGTACGGCCAGCCGCTTCATCTCGCTGACCAGTGCGGCCTGCGTGTACTGGGCGATCATGAGGCCGGAGTCGACACCGGCGTCGTCCGCGAGGAACGGCGGCAGACCGTGGCTGCGGTTCTTGTCCAGCAGCCGGTCGGTGCGGCGCTCCGCGATGGACGCGAGGTCCGCGGCGGCGATGGCGAGGAAGTCGAGGACGTAGGCGACCGGTGCGCCGTGGAAGTTGCCGTTGGACTCGACCCGGCCGTCGGGGAGCACGACGGGGTTGTCGACGGCCGCGGCGAGCTCCCGCTCGGCGACCAGGCCGGCGTGCGCCATGGTGTCCCGGCCGGCGCCGGCGACCTGCGGGGCGCAGCGCACGGAGTAGGCGTCCTGCACCCGGGGCGCGTCGTCCTGGTGGTGGCCGGTGAGGCCGGAGCCCTCGAGCACGGCCAGCATGTTGGCGGCGGCCGCGCCCTGACCCGGGTGCGGGCGGATGGCGTGCAGCTCGGGGGCCAGGACCTTGTCCGTGCCGAGCAGCGCCTCCAGGGAGAGGGCGGCCGTGACGTCGGCGGACTTGTAGAGGGTGTCGAGGTCGGCCAGCGCCATGACCAGCATGCCGAGCATGCCGTCGGTGCCGTTGAGCAGGGCCAGGCCCTCCTTCTCGCGCAGCTCGACCGGCTGGATCCCGTGGGCGGCGAGGAGTTCGCCGGCCGGCCGTACGGCGCCGTCGGGACCCTCCGCGTCGCCCTCGCCCATCAGGGTGAGCGCGCAGTGGGACAGCGGGGCCAGGTCCCCGGAGCAGCCGAGGGAGCCGTACTCGTGCACGACCGGGGTGATCCCGGCGTTCAGGACGTCGGCCATGGTGCGCGCGACCTCGGGGCGCACCCCGGTACGCCCCGAGCAGACCGTCTTGAGGCGCAGGAACATCAGGGCCCGTACGACCTCCCGCTCGACCCGGGGGCCCATTCCGGCGGCGTGCGAGCGGACGATGTTGCGCTGCAGCCGGGCGCGCAGATCCTGGCTGATGTGGCGGGTGGCCAGGGCGCCGAAGCCGGTGGAGACGCCGTAGACCGGGTCCGGCTTGGCCGCCAGCGCGTCCACGATCTCGCGGGCGGCGGCGAGGGCCGCCACCGCTTCCTCGGCCAGCTCGACGCGGGCGCCGCCGCGCGCCACCGCGAGAACGTCGGACGCGGTCACCCCGGACGTCCCCACCACCACAGAGTGCATATCCATATTCAGGAGCGTACGCAGTGAAGACGAAGATGTCACCAGTCGGGTCCCGGTTCGCCCCTTACCGAGACCTGCCGATCCCCGCCGGCACCTGCCGATCCTCCCCGACCGCTCGGCGCACCGAGCCACCGGACCGGTCTCCGCGGCGCACCGCCGGGCACCCCGTGGCGGGCTCGGCGGGGGCGCCGCCGGGCACCCGTGGCGGGCTCGGCGGGGGCGCCGGGGCCTCGGCCCCGGCAGGACGCCACCGCGAAGGAGCCGGCGGAGCGGGGGCGCCCGACGGGTAGCCGCCGAACGGCACCGCGCCCGCCGGGAGGCAGCAGAGCCGCAGCGACTCGCACCACGGGCGCAGCCCGGAACGGACACGCCGAGAGGCGGGCACAGCCCAGGACAGGCACGGGCCGGGACAGGCACAGGCCGGGACAGGCACAGGCCGGGACAGGCACAGGCCGGGACAGGCACGGGCCGGGACGGGTGGCGTCCGGGACGGGTGGCATACCGGGGCAGGCGGGGCGGGTTCAGCGGCGCCCGCGGAAGCGGCGGCGCTCGGGGGGCTGCGGCTCCGCCGGGGTGTCGGCGAGCCTGATCACGGGGTCGTCGGGCCCCTCCCGGCCGGCCACGACCGGCCGGTCCGCCCGTTCGGCCTTGGCCTGGTACTGAGCGGCGTCCGCCAGGCGGAACAACCGGCGCGCCGAGGGCACCGGCCCGATCGCCTCCTCGGTGGAGGCGACCCCGCAGGCCACCCCCTCCCCGAGTTCCAGCTCGGCGGCCCGGCGGCACAGCTCGTCCGCCACCTTCACCACGTCGTCGGCGCGCGGGCCGACCGCGAGCAGGCAGAACTCGTCGCCACCGAGACGGGCGGCGAGAGTGCCGGGCAGCATCGCCCCGCACAGCGACAGCACGGAGCCGAATCGTTCCAGCAACCGGTCGCCGACGGCGTGCCCGAGAGTGTCGTTGACCCGCTTGAGACCGTTGAGATCGCAGACCACGAGGCTCACGGCCGTGCCGTCCCGCCGGAAGCGCTCGACCGCCTCGTCCAGACGCACGTCGACGGCGCGCCGGTTGGCGAGACCGGTGAGCGCATCGGTGAAGGCCAGCCGCCGGGCCTCCTCCAGCCGCTCGGTCTGAGCCATCCCGGCGGCCGCCACGGCGGCCAGCACGGTCGCGAAGTCCGCGTCCCCGCGGTCGAACACGGGCGCCCCCGCGGTGCGGGCGACGTACAGCTCGCCCCAGGCGCGGCCGTGCAGCACGATCGGGGCGACGACGCAGCAGCCGCGCCCCCTGCGGCGCAGCGCGGCGACGCGCTGGTGGCAGTAGCCGGGTCGGCCGGCCGCGAGCCCCTCGGAGGTCTCCACCCAGGCGCTGGGCCCGCCGCCTCCCACCCAGCGCTCGTGGAGGAACTCGGTGATCTCGGGGAACTGGTGCACGGGGTAGGCCTCCCCCTCGGGGAACTCCTCCTCCTCCGGGGCCCGGTCCCCCACGTTGACCAGCACCCGCAACCGCCCCAGTTCCCGCTCCCACACCGACAGCGCGGCGAAGCTCCCCGTCAGCGCGCGGCAGGCGCCGAGCGCCGCCGCCCGCCACGACTCGCGCGGGGTGTGCGCCGCCGCCATGCCCTGCGCCAACGCCACGACCGACGCCAGCCGGCTGTCCTCTCCCATCACCCCAGGCTAGGGAGATTCCGCCAGAAAAGGGACATAGGCGCGGCGAACAGGTGGGCCGGGATGCCCACCCGGCGGAACAGGCCGCGGGCAGCGGCGGTTCCCGGTCGGCACGGGCGGGCGGGGCCCGTCGCGTTCGGCCCGCGGGGCGGAGGAGGGCTTCGTCGCGGGGCGGCGGCGGCCGACGGCGACGCCGCAGGCGGTCGCGCCGAGCCCCTCATCTGCCGCTGACCCGCCGAACAAGCCCCGGAGGGCCCTGGATGCGCGTGCCCCGCCCACTTCCGGGACGACGCCGGTGACAGTGCGCCCTCGGGCCCGCCGAGCCCCGGAGGCGGCACCGGTCGACTGAGGTCCGGCGGCCCGCACCGCCACCGGTTCGGGGCGGCGGGCGCCGGGAACCCGCCGACCGTCCGGCGCTGCGGCTACTCCCCGGGCCACTCCGCCTTGCGCTTCTCGTTGAACGCCGCCACGCCCTCCGCCCGGTCCCCGGAGAACGCCACCGTCCGCCAGGCGGCGTCCTCGACCTCCAGCCCCGCCCTCAGATCCAGACCGTGCCCGAGCCGCAGCGCCCGCTTGGCCGCACGCAGCCCCACCGGGGAGTTCGCGGCGATGCGTCCGGCCAGCTCCAGCGCCTCCTCGCGATCACGGCCGGCGTCCACCAGCTCGTCCACCAGGCCCAGCTCACGGGCCTCGACCGCCTCCACCCGACGCGCCGTGAAGATCAGCTCGGCCGCGCGGGCCGCCCCGACGCGCCGGGGCAGCAACTGCGTACCGCCGCCGCCGGGGAGCACGCCCACGGACACCTCGGGCAGCCCCACCACGGCCGTACGGTCGGCCACGATCAGGTCGCAGGACAGCGCGAGCTCGAAGCCGCCGCCCAGCGCGAACCCGTGCACCGCCGCGACCGTCGGCACCGGAAGCTCCAGCACCCCGGTGTACGCACCCCGGGCCACCGGCCGCTGCCGCATCAGGTCGGCGTCGCTGAAGGAGTTCCGCTCCTTCAGGTCGGCACCCACGCAGAAGGCCCGCTCGTGCGTCGAGGTCAGCACCACCACCCGGACGCCCCGGTCGGCGGAGAGGGCCGCGCACGCCTCCGCGATCGAGCGGGCCATGCCGGTCGACACCGCGTTCATCGCCCGGGGCCGGTCGAGGGCGAGCTCCGCCACATGCCCGTCGCCGGGCCGCCGCACCCGCACGAACTCTCCGAACAGCTCCTCGCTCATGACACCCTCCGGTTAACGCCGGTTAACAATCGTGGTCGCCCCGATCATCGCAGCCGGCGCCCGCCGAAGAAAGAGCCGCCCTCCCGCTTACCCGTTCGAGTGACATCCGGGCGACTTCGGCCCCGATACGGCCCTGGAGGCATAACGTGCGCGGCACGGCCGTACGGCGGACGGGAGCGCATCGGGCGGGGAGGTCGCGGTGGCGGACAGGACAGCGGACGGGGGCAGCGCCGCACAGGCGCGCCCGGCAGCGGGCATCCCGGCGAGCGGGAGCAGGGCCGCACCGGCCAGCGACCCCGCGACCGGCAGGGACCACGCCGGCAGGGACCACACCGTCGCGGATCGCACGGGGACGGATCACGCGGGGACGGACGGGACGACCGGCGGCGGCGGGGACGGCGGAGGAAGCGGCGGCCAGGCGGCCGGGGACGGCGGGGAGCCTGACGTCGGCGCACCCATATCTGCGCATGCCCACCGCAGCGACCGGGTGCACGACCGGCACGACCGCCGCGACCGGGACGACCGCCGCGACCGGGGGCGCGGCCGGCACCGGCGGCGCCGGCCGCGCAGACTGCTGCTCGTCGCCACGGGCCTCGTCCTGGCCGCCGGCGTGCTGAGCCTCGTACAGCTGGCCCCCGAGTCCGGTGTCGGCGGTCTCGGCACCGCGCAGGCCGAGCCCCACTACCGGCACGGTCACCGCGGCGACGGCCGACCCCGGCAGTCGGCAGCGGCACCCTCGGCCGGGCCTGCGACGACCACCGCGCCCGGTGCCACGGGCGCCGCGCCCGCCGAACACCCCCGCCCCGCCGCAGCCACCTCCGCGCCACCTCGCCGCACCGCCCCGGCCGGTTCCGGCGAAGGCGCCGGCGCCGGCGCCGGCGGCCCGCACCCCACCTCCACGGCCGCGCCGACCGAGTCGGGAACCAGCCAGGCCTCACCGCCGCCCGGGCCCGGCACCGCATCGCCGACGCCGGTCTCCCCACCCCCCACGGGGTCCTCCGGCCCCGGGCCGGACCAGCCGGACGATCCGGCGCCGGGCGGGGACGGGCTGTGCCTGCCGTTCGTGGACCTGTGCCTGGACCTCTTGGGCGCCCTCTGAGCGCCCAAGGCCCGGACGTCACGTACGGGGGACGGACGGCTGCAGGCCCGTGAAGGACCTGCAGCCGCGATGGAGGTGCAGCAGCCGCGAATCGGGTGCAGCCGCGATGGACCCGCACCTGCGCTTGGACCGCGCCCGAGAAGGCCGGCCGGCCCCGCCCCACACCCGCGACCCGAGCGGGCAACCGGCGCGCCGGCAGCCGTACGCGCCCAGGGGCTCCGGCGCTGCCGGCCGCCGGACCCGCGCCCCTGCCCGCTGCCCTGCCGCGCTGCCGCGTCCGGCCCGGGCGGGCCCGTCGTCGAGGCGTCCGCACGTCGGACGCCGCCGCAGGCTCGGCTCGGGCGCCCGGCGCCGGGTCCGGGTCGCCGGCCCGCCCTACGCCCCGACGTCGCCGTCGGTGCCGGCGTCGCCGCCCTCCCGGCGGCTCAGCAGCCACGGCTCGACCACGCCGAGACCGCGCACCGGGCGCTGCCACATGGGGCGGAGCGCGAAACGGTACGTCGGCGGCTCCTCGCCCTCCTTCTCCGCAGCGGCGGCGGCCTCGGCGGCCTCCGCCTCCGAGGCCGGGGCCTCACCGGAGCGGATCAGCTCCTCGGCGAAGGCGGAGTCGACCAGCACGGCGTCGCGCGGCGCTATCGAGGTGAGCCGGGAGGCGAGGTTGACGGTCGTGCCGAAGACATCGCCCATCCGGGTCGTCACGGTGCCGAACGCCATACCGACGCGGAGCTCCGGCATCGTCTCGTCGTTGGCCATGGTCTCGATCAGGCGCAGGGCGATCTCGGCGGCCGTACCCGCGTCGTCGGCGGCGTACAGCACCTCGTCGCCGAGGGTCTTGATGAGCCGTCCGCCGCGGGCGGCGACCAGGTCGGCGGAGGTGGTCTCGAAGGCCTCGACGAGTTCGCCGAGCTCCTCCTCCTCCATCCGGCGGGTCAGCCGCGTGAAGCCGACCAGGTCGGCGAAGGCGACGGCCAGCCGCCGGTCGACCATCTCCTCGTCGTCGGCGGCCTGCACGACCCTGCCGGTCGCGGCGGCGAGCTGGCGGCGCCACACGTAGACGAGGAACTCCTCCAGCTCCGGCAGCAGCAGCTCGACCAGCGGGTACGTCACCTCGGTGCGGGTCATGCCCGGTTCCGGGGGCTCGGTCAGGCCCTCCAGGAAACTGTCGATCTGCCAGTCCGCCAGCCGCGCGGTGGTCTGCCCCGTGGACCGGGCCACCTGCACCGCCATGGCCTCGCTGAGCAGGCCGGCCTCGACGAGGCCGGCCAGCCGCCGCAGCGCCAGGACGTCCGCCTCGGTCAGCGCCTTGGCCTGGCCTATGTCCGCGAAGCCCATGGCCCGCCAGAAACGCGAGGCCAGCTCCATGGAGACACCGGCGCTGCGGGCCGCCTGGAAGGGGGTGTAGCGCCGCTCGGCGCCGAGGATGAGGTGTTCGAGGCGCAGAGCGAGCGGATCCTCGCCGGGGTCGGCGGCATAAGGGTCCACTCGGCCGTCCGCGCCCGCGTCGGAGCCCGTGTCGTCGACGGTCACGCCTGCTGCCCTTCCGATCTTCCGCGGTCAGGATCGACCGGCCTCAACTGTACGGCAGGTGTGCGCCAGCTCACTCGCGCGCGGAGGCACGACCGCGGCACTCCCGATGCCGGAGCAGCGCGGGGAGGCGCGCTCGCGCGCCGGGGCGCCGGCGCGTGCGCCCGGCCGCCCCGGGGGCGCGCGGTCGGCGCGCCGAGGCGGCCGGGCACCGCCGGGCCTCGCGCCCCCGCTCCGGGACGCACCCGCGGGTGACGCGCCGGGCACCCGGCGCGTGCCCGCGCCGAGGGCCCCGGCGCGGGCCGCCGGAATCGTCCGGGGCGCGGGTCGCGGCCGTGCGCGCGGCGCACGCCGTCACGCGGCCCTGAGGTGCACGATGTCGCCCGCTCCGACCGGTTCCTGCACGCCTTCCCCGGTGGCGATCACCAGCCTGCCGTCGGCGTCCACCGCCACCGCCTCCCCGACGAGGGACCGGTCCCCCGGCAGCTCGGCCCGCACCGCCCGGCCCAGCGTGGCGCAGCCCGCCGCGTACGCCTCCTGAAGGCGGGCGGCCGCCGGATCGCCGCCGGCCGCGCGCCACCGGCCGTACCAGTCCTCCAGCGACCGCAGCACCGCCCGGAGCAGCGGATCGCGGTCGGTGGACACCGCTCCGGCCAGGGCCAGGGAGCCCGCCTGCGGCACCGGCAACTCCGCCGCACGGAGGGTGACGTTGATGCCGACGCCGACCACCACGCCGTCGTTCCCGGCGCGCTCGGCGAGGATCCCGCCGGCCTTGCGCTCCTCGCCGGCGATGGTGACCAGGAGGTCGTTGGGCCACTTCAGGGCCGTGTCCACGCCGGCCGCGCGGGCCAGTCCGGAGGCCACGGCGACCCCGGTCAGCAGCGGCAGCCAGCCCCAGCGGGCAACCGGCACCCCGGACGGTTTCAGCAGGACGGAGAAGAACAGTCCGGAGCGGGCCGGGGCGTTCCAGTGCCGGTCCAGGCGTCCGCGGCCCGAGGTCTGCTCCTCGGCGATCAGCACGGTGCCCTCCGCGGCGGTGCCTGCGGCGGCCCGTTCGACCAGGTCGGAGTTGGTGGAGCCGGTGCTCTGCACCACGTCCAGGTCCGACCACAGGCCCGCCTCGCGCACCAGCCCGCGCCGCAGCGCCGCGGCGTTGAGGGGCGGGCGGTCCAGGTCGGACCAGCGGCTGTCGTCTGCTGCATCTCGCGGGGTCATACGACCCACACTAGGTGGGGGTCGTGCAAGCCACATCGGGTGTGGTAAACGCCGCACTGCCGATCACAGGGGCCCCTACTACTCTACGGATGAGTAACCGTCCCCCCTTTTGAGCAGGCAGGGAGCCGCATCCCGATGTCCGAGCCGGAAGAGCGTCACGAGAT
>NZ_JBJZOJ010000081.1:0-30307 GCF_047200655.1 Streptomyces sp. MS06 | reverse complement strand
CCGCGCCCCTTCCGCTCGTCCCGGCGGCGACGCAGGGCCCGGCCCCGGTCCCGGGCGGCGGCCTCGCCCGCGGCGGCCGCCAGCAGCGGCGCGGTACGGCGCCGCGCCAGCAGCAGCCGCCCGTTCGGCACCGTCCGGGGGCGCCAGTGGTGCTTGTACGGCTCGTCGCCGCGCAGCAGGCTCAGCGTGCCGCGGCCGGCCGGGGCGGTGTGCTCGGCGCACGCGTCCAGCAGCATCAGCGCCACGTCCGCCTTCCGCTCGCGCAGGCACGGATGGGCGCCGTACAGGTAACCCCCCGCCAGCTGCCGGGACAGCAGCGTCACGTCGACGGCGACCACGTCCTCCGCCAGCCGGAACTCGGTGACGACCGCGTCCCCGGACCGGACCATCGGCGCCACCGCGCGTACCAGGTGCTGACGGAACCGGTCCCGCCGGTGCTCCCCGGTCATCTGCCGTCCCCGCCACTGCAGTCCGTGCAGTTCCAGCAGACGGCGCAGCGCCTTGTCCGCCTCGTCGGCGTCCACCGCGTGCCGTTCGACGCCGAGAGCGGCCAGCTTGCGGAGTTTGGCGCGGGCCCGCTGCTGCGCCTTCGCCGAGGGCAGCCTGGCGATCAAACCGTCCACCGGCAGGCCGGGCAGCTCCAGGCACACGGAGTCGGCCACCCGCCGGCGCGGGCCGCGCCAGCGGTCGTACACCTGTTCCGCCGCGCCGCCGGGCCGCACCTCGCGCAGGTCGATCAGCGCGGTGCGGGCCGCCGAGGCGAGAGCGCCGGTGAGGGCGGCCACAGCCGCCTCACCGCGCCGGTCGTCGACCAGGACGTCGCCGTAGTCGGAGATCGTCCCGCCCAGCGGCACCCACGCCGGCACCGGCCGCCGGACCGCCGTCAGCGGCGCCGCGGCGACCAGGTCGGCTCCGTCGCGCACCAGCAGCAGGCGCAACCTGCCCGGCCGGCCGTACGACCGCCACCACGAGTGCAGCCAGGTGTGGCTCTGGAACGGGGTGGCCGAGGCGCAGTTGTCGTACAGCCGGCGCCAGACCGGGGCGAGCGCGGCGAACGCCCGCTCGTCGGTGACCAGTTCCGCCGTGCAGGTCACAGCGCGCCGTGGGCGTCGGCGGCGAGGGAGGGGCCGGGCACCGCGGCGGCCCGCCCCGGCCGGCTCTCCGCCCGCCGGGGACGCACCAGCAGCAGCAGCCCGCCCAGCAGGCCGCCCGCGCTGGCGCCGACCAGGCCGGTCACCGCGGGCGACGCCGAGGAGGCCTCGGTCGGCTTCACCGCCCGGGCGAACTGCTGCACCTCCACATGGGTGCTGCCCTCCGCGTTCTGCGCGTGCCGGCTCAGGGCGCGGGAGACCGCGTTGGCCATGTCGGCGGCCAGGTCCGGGCGGGAGGAGGTGGCGGTGATGGCGACCATCGGCGCGTCCGGCGAGGTCTGCGCCTGCACGCCGCGCCGGAGCGTGCCCACCGGGACACCCGCCTGCACCTGGGCGTCCCCGAGCACCGCGAGCTGGGTGGCGACCCGGCCGTAGGCCTGAGCGAAGCCGAGCGCGGACGCCGGGTCGGACTTCTCGTCGGGTACCGCGACGACGTACGCGGTGGCCGTGTACGCGGGCGGCCTGGCCAGGCCGTAGCCGCCGCCCAGCAGCCCGCCGGCGACGACGCCCGCCGCGAGCAGGGCCCAGGGCGGCAGGGTGCGCGCCCGGGCGAGACGCAGGCGCAGCGGCGGGCGGTTCGGCCCGGACGGGGTTTCGGTCTGGTCGGTCATGAGGAACGGGCTCCCTGGGGTGACGGGGACGGGGACGGGGACGGGGACGGGGATCGTCCGGGCGGGTCGGCGGTCGCGGCCGCGTAGACGTCCATGAGCCGGGCCGCGGTGCGGTCGATGCCGTAACGGCGCGCCGCGTCCGGCGCGGTGCGCGGACGCGGGCCCGCCGCGCGGATCCCGGCCGCGGCGCGCGCGTACTGCTCGGCCCCGCCGGTGAGCCGCCGGGCGGCCCCGGCGGAATGCGGGGGCAGGTCCTCGACGGCGGGACAGGAGGCGTACAGCACCGGCAGTCCCGCGGCGAGCGCCTCCACCACCGCCAGGCCGAAGGCCTCCTCCGGCGAAGGCGAGGCGAGCAGGTCCATCGCCGCGGTGAGCCCGGGCAGGTCCGGGCCGGGGGAGCCGTCGGGGACGTAGGGGCGTTCGCCGGTGAACAGCACCCGGTCGGCGACGCCCGCCTCGTGCGCGGTGCGGCGCAGCACGCTCTCCTCCGGGCCGCCGCCCACCAGCAGCAGCCAGTGGTCGGCGGGCAGCAGGGCCAGCGCGCGGATCAGGACGTCGAACCTCTTGCCCGCGGCCAGCCGGCCGACGCCGCCGATGACGTACGCGTCGTCGGGCAGCCCGAGCCGGCGGCGGGTGCGGTGCCGGCTCAGCGGGTCGAAGCGGAAGCGGTCCAGGTCGATGCCGTTGGGCACGACCTCGATGCGCGGTGCGGGCACCCCCCAGCGGCGCAGCCGTTCGGCGACCGTGGCGGAGACGGCGACGGTGGACCGGCCGAGCCGCTCGGTGCCGAGGTACAGCGCCCGCACCCCCCGCGTGAGCCGCCTGCCCTCCATCTGCGAGGCGCCGAGGGAGTGCTCGGTGGCGACGATGGCGCGCACGCCCGCCATCCGCGCGGCGAGGCGCCCGTACACGCAGGCCCGGTACAGATGGGTGTGCACGAGGTCGTAGCCGCCCGCCCGGACGAGCCGGGCGAGGCGTGGCAGCGCCGCCAGGTCGCGGTTGCCGGCCATGCCGAGGTGGTGGACGCGCACCCCGTCGGCGACCAGCCCGTCGGCGACCGGACCCGGCTCGGTGAGGGTGACGACCTCGCAGTCGGCGGGCAGGTGCCGCAGCAGCAGCCGCAACTGCTGCTCGGCGCCGCCGACGCCGAGTCCGGTGATGACGTGCAGGGCCTTCATCGCGGTCACACTCCCTTCACCGGTCGGCGGCGCAGCCGGTGCAGCCGGTGTTTCAGGAACAGACGCACGGCGGTGTCCTGCTGGCCGACGTGGACGCGGGGCAGCGCGTGCCGGGCGGTGAGGGGGCCCGGGTCGATGGCGCAGCCGTAGTCGTAGCCGGCCTCCCGTACGGCGGCCACCGCGCGCGCGTCGACCGTGCCGTACGGGTAGCAGAAACCGGCGACCGGAGCACCGCTCAACTCGGCGAGCAGTGCTCTGCTGCGGTGCACCTCGGCCGTCAGCGTCTCCTCGTCCGCCGCCGTCAGGTCGACGTGGGTGAGCCCGTGCGAGCCGATCTCGACGCCCTCGGCCGCGGCCTGCCGGATGCCGTCCGCGGTCAGCAGCGGTTTGCGGGGGCCGCGCGGATCCCACACGTTGTCGCCGCCGAGCCGGCCGGGCAGCACGAACAGCGTGGCGCCGCAGCCGTGGCGGCGCAGCACCGGCAGTGCACGTTCGGTGAAGTCGGCGTACCCGTCGTCGAAGGTCAGGCCGACCAGTCCGCGGCCCTCTCCGCGGGCGCGGGCGGCGAGCAACTCCGCCACGGACACGCCCCGCAGGCCGCGCCGCCGCAGCCAGTCCAGTTGCCGCGCCAGCCGGTCGGGAGTGACGGTGATGCGGTACGGGTCGTCCCGGCAGTCGCCGACGGAGTGGTACATCGCCACCCAGGGGACGGGGCCGGGACGCGATGCGAGACGTGCCGGCGCGGCGGCGGTGCCGGAGGCGGCAGGAGCGCCGGCGGTGCCGGGGGAGTCAGCGGTGTCGGGGAAGTCGGCGGTGTCGGGGAAGTCGGCGGTGTCGGGGGAGTCAACGGGAACGGCCATGCGTGAGCCTCCGGGTCACGGAACGGACGGATCGCAGTGCGGGAACACGGCCACCGGCCCCGAGGGCGAGAACCAGCAGCGCGAACACGGCCGCCGCGGTCAGACCGCCCGTCGCCAGGCCGGCCACCGCGGACCGGGGGCGGCCCGCCGCCCACGCCCCCGCCGGGACCGCGGCCAGCCCCGCCGCGGCGGGCCCGCACAGCCCGCGCAGCACCCGCCGGGTACGGACCGGAACGCTGCGCGCGCCCATGCCCGCCAGCAGCAGCACCGCGGTCAGCGTGATGCCGGCCGCGTTCGCGGCGGCGATCCCGGCCACCCCCCAGGGGCCCACCGCCGCCGCGCTCAGCACGGTCGTCGCGGCGACACCGGCCGCCATCGCCCCGACCGGATACCAGGCGGCGCGCCCCGCGGAGAAGTAGGAGCGGACCAGCACGCCCGTCAGGGTCTGGCCGAGCAGGCCGAGCGCGTACACCCGCATCACGGCCGCCGTGGCCGCGGTGTCGGCGGCGGTGAACGCGCCGCGCTGGAAGAGCACTTCGATGATCTGCGGAGCGCAGGCGACGATCCCCGCGGTGCCGAGCAGAACCAGCGAGGCGGCCAGCGCGAGATCCCGCTCCACCCGGGTGCGTGCCCGGTCGGTGTCCCCGTCCGCCAGCGCCCGCGCGACCACCGGGAAGGTGACCGTGCACACCATCAACGACAGCACCATCGGCATCTGCGCCACCTTCTGCGCGTAGTTCAGGTGCGAGATGGCGCCGGCCGGGAGGGGAGAGGCGAAGAACCGCTCGACGAGGACCTGCGACTGGCGGCACAGCGCGAACAGCAGCACGGTGGCGACGACCGCTGCCCCCAGCGGCCGCGCCCGCCCGACGGAACCCGGCCCCGGGCCGTTCTCCGGGCCGTTCTCCGGAGCGGTCTCCGGAGCGGTCTCCGGAGCGGTCTCCGGAGCGGTCTCCGGAGCGGTCGTCGTACCGGTCGTCGTACCGGACTCCGTGCCGCGCCCCGTCTCGGCACCGGTCGCAGTGCCGCGCTCCGAGCGCCGGCGCAACCGCGCCAGCAGGGAGGGCAGTTGCACCGCGATCATCAGGCAGCCGCCGACGGCCACCCCGACCGCCGCCGAGCGCACCCCGAGCCGTCCGCCGAGGACGACCATCGCCGCGATGATGCCGGTGTTGTAGGCGACGTAGATCGCCGCCGGGGCGAAGAAGCGGCGGTGCGCCCGGAGCGCAGCGCTGCAGTACCCGGCGAGGCCGAAGCTGAGCACGCAGGTCGCCGTGAGCCGGGTGCAGTCGACGGCGAGCGCGGTACCCGGCAGACCGGGCGCCAGGGCCGCTACGACCTGCGGCGCGGTGGCGGCGAGCAGTGCACCGACCGCGGCGAAGGCCAGCGACAGCCTCGGCAGCGTCGAGCCGACCAGGGCGCGCACCGGGTCGCCGGCCGCACCCCGGGCCCGCCCGGACAGCGCCCTGCTGAAAGCCGGGATCAGCGCGAAGGCCAGCCCGTCCTCGATGAGCAGCGTCGCCGCGAACTCCGGTACCGTCCAGGCGACCAGGAAGGCGTCGGTGCCGCGGCCGGCGCCGAACAGCCGGGCCAGCGTCTGGTCGCGCACCAGGCCGAGCACCGCCCCGGCGACCGACAGCGAGGCCGTGACCAGTGTGGCCCTGGCCAGGAACCGCCGGGACACCAGTGCCGGAGCGGCCCTGCCCGCGTCCGCCGTATCCGCCGTATCCGCCGTATCCGCCGTATCCGCTCTGTCCGCCCGACCTGTCCGGGACGGAGGAACGGCCGCCCTCGCCCCGGAGACCGGGGCCCGTGCCGCGCCGGGCGGAGGCGTCGGGGGACCCTCGGGCGGGGCCGGCGTGGCCGCGTCGGGCGGGGCTGCCGCGGCCGTGCTGCGTGGGGCCGCCGTGGTCGTGCTGCGCGGGGCGGTTGTGGAGGTGTCGGAGGCGGCGGAGGTGCCGGAGGCGGAGGAGCCGGTGCGCCCGCCGATTTCGGTGGGCCCATCAGGCCCGTCAGGCCCGTCAGGCCCGTCAGGCCCGTCAGGCCCGTCAGGCCCGGTGGGGGTGATGGGCCCACCGGGCGTGGTGAGCCCGGCATCCCCGCCGAACCGGCCGGTCCCGGACGCCTCCGCGGTCCGGGGCGGTCGGGTGGCGTCCCGGGCCCGTGAGGCCCGGGGCGGTGTCGCGGTCATCGTGCCCGCGCCTCCCCACCGGCATCGCCGGCCAGTGCTCCCCACGCCACGAGCCCGAAGCAGACGGCCGTGAGCACGGTGGAGGGCCCGCCGATGTCGGCGTACAGGAAGTCGGTCAACTGCCAGACGAGCAGCCCGCAGGCGATCAGCGCGCAGTCCAGTCCCGGACCGCCGCGCCGCGCCGCGGCGAGTCTGCGCAGCGCGCACACCAGCAGCGCCAGCCAGCTCCCGGCCAGCGCGAGCAGGCCGACGAGGCCCTGCTCGGCCAGGACCAGCAGGTACATGTTGTGCGGGGACAGCAGGGGTTGGCGGCGGAATCCGGCACCCGCGCCGTCGGTGTCGCTGCCGGACGACAGCGCCAGCGAGGCGTGCGCGTCGCGGTGTTCCGGGAAGCCTTTCAACCCGACGCCGGTCAGCGGCTGCTCCCGCCACATGTCGACGGCGGCCGCCCACATCGTGTAGCGGTCGGTGACCGACTGGTCGGGCGCGTCGGCGACCTGGGTGATGCTGCTGATCCGCTCCTGGAGCATCGCGGTGCCCACACCGAAGCCGCCGACCAGGACCACGCCCGCGGCCACCACGGCCGCCCCCGCCTTCAGCGCGCGCCGCAGCCCGGCGAGCACCAGCTGCGCGGCGCAGGTCACGGCCGTCGCGATCCACGCGCCCCGGCTGAAGGACAGCGCGAGCGGCAGCAGCAGAAGGACGGCGCAGCCGGCCGCGGCCGCCCGCTGCCGTACCGGGCCGCGCCCCAGGGCCAGTCCCAGTGCGCACACCAGACCGAAGGACACGACCGTCGCCATGCCCATCACGTCCTGCGATCCGAAGGTGCCGACGGCCCGGATGTCCTGGCTTTGGTAGGAGGCGCCGGTGCCGGTGGCGTACTGGTGCACCCCGACCGCGCCCTGCCATCCCGCCAGCGCCACGAACGACCAGGCCAGCAACCGGAAGTCGGCCCGGTCGCGGACCAGCAGCAGCACGGCGGCCGGGACCAGCACGAACACCTGGAGGTAGCGGCCCATGCCGATGATGCCGGTGCTCGGGGGCGAGGCCCCCATGGCGGCCACGGCCAGGCCGACGACCGGCAGGCCGACGACGACGGCCGCGGTGCGGGACAGGGGGCGCCGCCGTTCCCGCAGCAACCGCACCGCGCAGTACCCGACGGCGAGCGCGGAGACCGCGTCGGCAGGGCCCGCACCGCCCCGGCCGCCCGGTCCGGCGGGCAGTGCGAGCAGCGCGACCACGGCGACGACCGGCAGCACGGGGGAGAACCGCCGGACCCGGGGCAGCGGCAGGGCGTGACTCATCGGCGGCGTCAGCTCCCCGTCGGGCGCACGAGCGTGGCGGCGGTGCGCAGCAGGATGCACACGTCCTGCCACAGCGACCAGTTGTCGATGTAGGCGTTGTCGAACCGGGCCCGGTCCTCGATCGAGGTGTCTCCGCGCAGGCCGTTGACCTGGGCCAGCCCGGTGATGCCGGCCCGCATGCGGTGGCGGGCCGCGTAACCCGGGTAGGTTTCGCTGAACTGCGCGACGAAGTAGGGGCGTTCGGGGCGCGGGCCGACCAGGCTCATGTCACCGCGGAGCACGTTCCACAGCTGGAGCAGTTCGTCCAGGGAGGTGCGGCGCAGGAAACGGCAGAACCACGGCATCGCCTGCTCGTCCGCCACGCTCCAGCGGGTCGCGGACTCGTGCGCGTCGGCCGGGCGGTGGGTGCGGAACTTCAGCAGCGTGAACGGGCGCCCGTCCCGGCCGATGCGCTCCTGCCGGAAGACGATCCCCGGCCCGCCCACGGCCCGCAGCACCACCGCGCACCCCAGCAGCAGCGGGCCCGCGAGCACCAGCAGCGCCCCGGACACCAGGACGTCCAGCGCCCGCTTGCCCGCGCCGCCCGGCTGCCGCGCCGACCACCGCAGGCGGCGGCAGGAGAAGCCGGCGAGCTGCTCGGGCCCGCCGTGCGAGGGGGAGTCGGCGTCGAGCTCCCACACCGCGCAGCCCGATTCGGCCATCGCCCGCAGCAGCGGGCCCCGGGACGACCGTACCGACGGGTGCACGGTCAGCACGTCGCGCACCCCGTTCTGGATGAGGGCCCGCTGGACCTCCTCACCCGTGGTCAGCACGGGCAGGACCTCGGCGCCGCCCTCCGCGCGTTCGGTGACGATCCCCACCGGCCGCACCCCGCAACGCGGGTGCCGCAGCAGTGCCGCCGCGACCCGCTGCCCGGTGGCCGCCGGGCCGACGATCAGTGCGGGGCGCGGGTGCCGCAGCAGCACGGCACTTTGCCGCCGGTGCACTGCGGCCCGGCCCGTGAGACCGGCGGCGCACTGGAGCACGAAGCCGAGCAGCAGGCTGCGTGCGGACAGGGCGTGGTCGGGATCGTGGGCGGCCGCCACCGCGGCGAGGGCCAGCCAGCAGACCGCGACGCGGCCGCACACGGAGGGGAGCTGGTCCAGCACGCCGGTGGCCGGGGATGCGGTGCGCGGGCGCAGCAGCAGCGTCGCCGCCACGAGCAGCAGGAGCAGCAGCGGACGGTGCCCGAGACCGGCCGCCACGGGCGCGGCGGCCAGCACGGCGAGGGTGTCCGCGGCCAGCAGCGGCAGCGGCGAGGCGGGCCGGGCCGGGGGTCTGCGGACCGGGAACCGGAACTCGTCGGTTCTGACGGGCCGTTCGAGGAGCGAGACGGGTGAGAATCCGGTGCCCCGTGGCTGCGCGCCGGGGGCGGGGAAGGTGCTTTCCGCGGTCACGAGTGGATGGACTCCCTGTGCTGGGTGGGCACTTGCCGCCGGCCGAGGAGTTCGCGGTAAAGGTCCGCGACGGCTCGGGCGGTGTGCCGCACGTCGTGCGTGGACAGGACGTGCCGACGTCCCTGGTGGCCGAGCCACTCGCGGCGCGGCGGATCGAGCAGCAGCGGGGCGACGGCGTCCGCCAGCGCGGCCGGGTCCCCGGGCGGCACCAGGCAGCGGGGAGGCCGGTCCGCCGTCCGGGCGAGCGCCGGCGGCAGGCTCTCCCGGGCACCGTCCACGTCCGTCAGCACGACCGGTCGACCGCAGGCCATCGCCTCCAGCGGCGCCAGTGCCATGCCCTCCCAACGCGACGGCAGCACCACCAGGTCGGCGGCCCGGTACCAGGGCGCGGCATCGGTGACTGCGCCCGCGAACCGCACCGACGGCGGAGCCGCGGAACGCAGCCGCTCCCCGTCGGGGCCGTCGCCGACCAGCGCCAGCCGGGCCCGCGGAACACGCCGTACGACCTCGTCCCACGCGGCCAGGAGCACGTCCTGCCCCTTCTGCCGGCACAGCCGTCCCACGCACACCACCAGCGGATCGGCGGGATCGGCGTCCGGCAGGAGAGCGGCGCGCACCGTACCGGCCCCGCCGGGGTGGAAGCGCTCCGGGTCGACGCCGTTGGGGATGACGGTCCACCGGCCGGCGATCCCGGCACGTACGCCGCGCACGCGCTCCGCCTCGCTCACGCACACCGTCCGGTGCGCCCACCGCGCCCCCAGCCGCTCCCAGCGGGTCGTCAGCGCCGCCACGGCCCCGCCGACCGCCTCGAACGACCAGGCGTGCGGCTGGAACACGGTCGGGATCCGGCCGCGGACGGCGAGCCGGCCGGCGAGCCCGGCCTTGGCGCTGTGCGCGTGCACCACGTCCGGCCGTACGTCCTCCACCACGCGGGTGAGCCGGCGCACCTCCGCGACCAGTGCCGGCCCGGGGGAGCGCTCCGCCCTCCAGCCCCGTACGTCCGCGCCGAGCGCCCGCAGCCCTCCGGCGAGCGCGCCGTCCGGGCAGGCCACGGCGACCTGCATGCCGGCGGCGAGCTGGGCCCGCACCAGGTCCGTCACGACCCGGGCGACTCCTCCGTCCACGGGCTGCGTGAGGTGCAGGACCCGTGGCGGAGGGTCGGTTGGTGACAGGTGCATCGCGCGGTTTCCTCGCTCACGGACGGTGCTCGGTATGGGGGCGGGAACGCGTCTACTGCCGGACCTCGGCGGCGACGGAGAGCACGTCGGCCCCACCCGCGTCCCGCTGGGAAACGAGCCGGACGCCCGGCTGGTCACCCCCGGACCGGGAACCCTTGGCCAGATCGAACGTGTTCGCGATCGGGGTGAGGGTGTTCGCGGATCCGGGGAAGTGCGGAGCGGTGGATTCCGGGGTCGCGTCGGAGGGTGGCGGGCCCGGATGGTTGCGCATGACCGGCCTTGCCTTTCGGGGAGAACTCCCGGCCGTCCTCCCCGGCGTCATGCGCGGGGCGGTCCGTGCGGGCCGTTCCGTGCGGCGCTCCACCCGGTGGGCGCCGAGTGGTGGGCGCCGCGGCGCGGGTACGGCGCGGGGCGGGCGGACCGCTCTGCCGGGCGACGCGGGTGTCCGGCCGTCTGAGGGGGCGTCACGAGTGCGGGGAGGCGGTGGAGAGGGGCTGCGGTGGGCGGTTGTGACGGTGCGAGCAGCGGTCCGCAACTCTAGTCATTATGGGTTTGAATCGGATGAAATCCGGCGCGTGTGTCGGAGGCGCGAACCCCGTCCGCGAAGTGAGATCACCCCTTTGGCGGCACAACCCTGGAGTGGCCCGCGCGTTGACTCCAGCGCCGGGCATCCCCGCCCGGGTGTTTGTGTCAACCCCCAAGGAGCACCTCTCCATGTCGCGTATTGCGAAGGGTCTGGTCCTGACCACCGCGGCCGCCGCGGCCGTCGCCGGCGGCGCCGGTGCCGCCGTTGCCGACAGCGGCGCCAACGGCGCCGCCGCCCACTCCCCGGGCGTGCTGTCGGGCAACGTCGTCCAGGCCCCCATCCACGTGCCGGTCAACGTCTGCGGCAACACCGTGGACGTCATCGGCCTGCTGAACCCGGCCTTCGGCAACACCTGCGTCAACGACTGACTCGGGCGCGCCTTCCGCGACCGGCCGCCCACCCTCGCGGGGTGGGCGGCCGGTCCGCGTCGTGAGGGGGCACGGTCGCCGGTGAGGCCCGCGGCCGGAGCGGAGGCCCGCGGTCGTGAGGGATGTCGCGGTCCTGCGGGAGGCCCGCGGTCCTGGGGTGTCGCGGTCCTGGGGGTGTCGCGCTCGTGGAGGTGGTCGCGGTCGTGGAGGTGGTCGCGGTCGCCTACGGCGCGCGCGGGTGTGCGGTAGTCCGAACGGCGGGCGGGGTCCGGGCCCGGTTTCGGGCCCCGGACATGCCGTTCCACCAGCGGTAACGGCCGGGGTGCGCATTCCGGGCCATAACAGGGAGCATTCACCCGGTTGCAGAGTGCCAGGGGTGCTCGCACGGTGATCGAGAACCGACGCAACACCGGAAGGAACTCCCCCTCATGCGTGGCCTGCCCCTACGGCGCATCGCGACCTCCGCACTCAGCACAGCTCTCGTTCTCGGCATCGCAGCGCCCGCCGCCTTCGCGGCCGACGCGGCACACCACACCACCGGCTCAGCGGCCCGCGCGCCGCTGCCTGACGCGGCGCCGCTGCTCGGCCAGACCAAGGCCCTGGGGGAGGTCGGCGGTGTCCTCACCCCCGTCACCGCCCTGCTCGACGCGGCCCTCAAGGCCGACGACGGACAACTCCCCGCCGATCAGGCAGGCACCCTCGGCGACGCCGCCGAGAAGGCCGTCGCCGAGCTCGCCGCGGCCGCTCCGGCCGCGCCGCCGGACACCACCACTGCGACCACCCCCACGCTGCCCGGCGTCCCGGCAACCGACACGCTCCCGAACGCGCCCACCGTGCCGGCGGCCCCGACGCTGCCCGACCCGGGCACGCTCAGCGGCGGCGACGCCAAGGCGCGCACCGGACCCCGAGCGCCGCTCGCCGACGTCAAGGACGACGCGGTCGCCGCACTGCATAACGCCGTGGCCTCCCTGCTCGCGGCCGCCACGTCCGGGGACGCGGGCCAGGTGGTGCCCGCGGCCACCGCCGTGGTGACCGGCCTGGTCAACCTCGTCACCGCCACGCTGCTGTCCGGCGGACTGCCCGCACCGGAGCTGCCCGGTCTGCCTCCGCTGCCCCCTCTGCCCGCCGAGCCCCCGTCCCTCCCGGCCTCGCCGCCTGCGCTGCCGGCCTCGTCGCCGTCCCTTCCGGCCTCGCCGCCCGCGCAGCCGACGGGCGCGCTGCCCGTCTCCGGCGTCCTGCCCGCCTCCTGACCCGCGCGGCGCACCCCGCGAAGTCCCGCCGCCCCGACAGCCCCGGCCCGCTGCCGGGGCTGTCGGGCTGTAGGGCTGTAGGGGGTATGTCGACAGGGGAGCGGATGCCGGGGCGGGGCGGAGGGTTCGCCGTGGACCGTGTTCGGATCGCGCCCGGAGCGTGTTCGGACTGCGCCCGGACGCTGTTCGGACTGCGCCCGGAGCGTGTTCGGACTGTGCCCGGACGCTGTTCGGACTGCGCCCGGACCGTGTTCGGATCGGGCACCGGATTCCGAGGGATCCCGTACGAGGAGGGCAGCCGCCGACGCGGTGGGACACCCTTCCATCGGGCGGGCCCGGCAAAAAGACCTGCGGAAATCTCCTCCCGCAGGGTTTCCGCTCCCGGCGGAAGTCGTTAGGCACGGCGTCACAATTCCCTGAGGCGAGTGACCTCGCCGCAGAAAGGAACACGATGAAGTCCCTGAAGGCCGCCGCTGTCATCGCCGGATCCGTCGCACTCGCCGGTGCCGCCGCGCCCGCGTTCGCCCAGAGCGCCGCCGACCTCACGCCCACCAGCCTCAACGGCGCCGTGAACAGCCTCACCAAGGGCCCCCTCGACGTCACGCCGCTGCAGCACCAGTCGGACGCGCTCGACACCGAGAACAAGGACTCCGTGCTCAACACTGTGAAGGGCGCGACCGGCGCGCTCAACCAGCACAACCCGCTCCTCGGCGGTCTGCCCCTGCAGGGCTGACACCCTCGGCCCGAAGGCCGGTCCCGCTGCACCCGGGGCCGGCCTTCGACCCGCACCCGGCGATCCGGGCCGTGAGTCCCGAGTGCCGGGCCACCGTCCCTCGTCCCTCGTCCCTCGTTCGTGTGGACGACCTCTCCCGGGTCGCCCGGTCGAGTGAGCGCGACCCGGGCGCGCCCCGCACCGTCGATAAGGTCGCGCGGTGACCTCAACCTCAAGCGAATCCCGCCCCTTCCACGTCGCAGACCTGGGCACCCTCGTCGTGATGCCGTGGAGCGGCGAGGCCCCCGACGGCACCGACATGCCCTACCTGCTCGCCTACTCCCTCGGCGACGCCGAGGGCGGCTCCGAGGCGACGGCCGCCGCCATCGAGCAGCTCCTCACCGACAACGGACTGCCCGTCGGTGGCGAACTGGTCGACGGCGGCAGCAAGCCCAGCCTGCCGGTGAGCCTGCTCGTGGAGGCCGGTCAGGCCGTCGTCACCATGCCGCACCTCAACGCCCAGTGCACGCCGCCGCCGGAGTGGCTGGCGGCCGTCGAAGAACGCGGCTACGCCTACCTGGTGTTCACCACCCGTCCCTGGCCGGAGGCCGAGCCGGGCAAGACCGTCACCGCGGAGGCACTCGCCGCCTTCGCCGGTGCCGACGAGACCCTGCAGGCCGCGGCCCACCTCGTCCTCCCGGCACGCAGCCTGCGCGGCTAGCTCCCGGCCCGCCGGACAGGCCTCGGGATTCCACCCACCGCGCGGCAGCCCCGCCCCAGCGGCCGCAGCACAGCCGCGCGGCTCCCGGCCCGCCGGCCGGAGACCCCGCCGGCGGGCGCTCCGTCGACGGGCAGCGGAACCAGTGCCCGGCCACCCGCCCAATCCCGCGGCCTGCCCGCCTGTCCCGCCGCTGCCTCCCGCTTGCCTGTCCGCTGTCCGGGTCGCTCCACGGGCGGGGCGCCGACGGCACCTTGCGTCGGGTCGGCAGCCTCCGCCGGGCCGAGGTTCCCTGCGGTACCGGTTCGACGCGCGGCCCGTCGTGACTTCCGGCCCGCCCACCGCGCCCCGGCCCGTTTACCGCGCTCTCCGCGCCCGAGGGTCCCGGTCCGCTCCTCCTATTACCTCTCTTACTACGGCACTCGGGGGAATTGTGAACTGGCTCGGTTTTCCGGCTCGTTAACCGCTCAGCACGCCAAGCCAGCCCATCCCGCGAAAGGGGCCGTACCCAGATGAAACCGACCACTCGAGGAACGCTCGCCGCCGCCCTCACCTGCGCGGCCGCGGCAGCCTCCGTCGCTCCCGCCGCCGCCGTGAGCGTGGTCCCCGTCCCCTTGCCGCTGGACGGAATCGGGCAGTCCCTCAACATGGAACTGCCCGAGCTGACCGGCGAGGTGCCGGTGCCGATGCCCGGTGCCCCCGAGGGCCCGCGCTACACCGAGGGCCACCTCATCCCGCAGCGGGCCGTCCCGCAACTGCCGCTCGGCGCGGGGCTTCCCGGCGCCGACCTGCGGGCCCCGCTGCCGCACCTGCTCGGGGACGACTTCGACCACGCCGCCCTCGACGCGCCCGCCTCCGACATCAGGACCCTCGGCCCCGGCGTGAACCTCGACGCCCCCCTCACCGCACCCGACCCCGACGACTTCGGCCTCCCGGGGCCGAAGCTGCCCGAGGTGGGCGTGGTCACCCCCGTCCTTCAGGCGGTTCCCGGCGCGGACCTGGGCATGGCTCCGGGCCTCTGACATCCCCTCCCGTCCGAAGAGGGGTGCTTCGACGAAAGGCGTGGAGGCACCCCCGCACGGGCCTGCGCGCGGCCCCTCCGTACGGACGGTCCCCGGTGACCCCGGGGCGGGAGGAGCCGTTAGCGGTATCGACGGACCGAACCTGTCGAGGAGCCACGAGGAGGCGGCATGGCCGTGAGCGGCGTCGGTGAAGTGCTGGTGGGCGGGGGCGGGGCCGAGAGCCCGGCGGGAGCGCCCCCCAGACCCGCACCCGTCCCCGGCACCCGGCGGGAGGCGCTGCGCGGGTTGCTCGCCCCGGCGCTCGCCCTCGCCCTCGTTCCTCTCGCAACCTCCTCCCGCCCCTCCCGCCCTTCTCGTGCCGCGCGCGGCGTCGGGGGAGCCGCCTTCGACGAGAACTACCGCGGACGCCGCATCCAGGGCGCACCGATCCCCGGCAGCGGGCTCCCCGGCGCCCGCGGGATCGGCCCCGACCGGTGGCGGGTCGCGGTCGACGGCCGTCCGCTGCACCTGATGCGCCGCGCCGACGGCTCCTGGATGAGCATGCTCGACCACTACGACTCGTTCACCACCCCCCTCGCGGCCACCCGCGCCGCGGTCGACGTGCTCGCCCCCGGCGAGCACCTGCGGGCGCACGGTTCGCAGCACGGCACCCGGCACGCTTCCCGGCACGGCACCCACCTGCCCGCCGTCCACGGCGGGACCCGTCCCACTGGGGGAGACCATGGCGTACACGCGTAGGGACGTCAGCACGCTCACCGCCACCGAGAAGCGGCGCTTCGTCCGGGCGATGCTGGAAGTCAAACGGCGCGGCGAGTACGACGAGTTCGTGCGGATGCACCTCGACTACTACACCGCCGACGGGGAGGAGGGCCTGCGGGCGGCCCACATGACGCCGTCCTTCCTCCCCTGGCACCGCAGGTTCGTACTGGAACTGGAGCGGGCGCTGCGCCGGATCGACGACTCGGTGACGGTGCCCTACTGGGACTGGACCCGCGACCGCACGGCCCACTCCGCACCCTGGACCGACGACCTCCTCGGCGGGACCGGCAGGCGCACCGACCACCAGGTCATGACCGGGCCGTTCGCCTACGCGGGAGGCGACTGGACGATCAGCGAGGGAGTGACGGACGGGCTGTTCCTCACCCGCGACCTCGGCCGCGCACGGAACCCCTTCGACCTGCCGTCCAGGGCCGACGTGGAATGGGCGCTGAAGGACGGGACCTACGACACGTCCCCCTGGGACTCCACGGCCAGGAAGGGCTTCCGCAACAAGCTGGAGGGCTGGGGCACCGGACACGGCACCTCCTCCTGGCTCAACCACAACCGCGTGCACCGCTGGGTCGGCGGGGCCATGCTCGGCGGAGCCTCCGTGAACGATCCGGTGTTCTGGCTGCACCACGCCTTCGTCGACCTGCTCTGGACCCGCTGGCAGAACCGGCACCGGGACGCTCACTACCTCCCCGAACGGCCACCCGGCCCGGGCAGCGCCCAGCACGGCCGGATCGTCGCGCGCCGTCAGAAGCTCCCACCGTGGGACGAGACGCCCCAGTCGCTGGAGGACGTGAGCCGGATCTACCGATACGGCTGAGCCCGCCCGCCTGTCCTCCTGCCTGCCCGTCCGCCGCCCGTCCGTTGTGAACGCTCGGACGGGTGGCGGGACCCCTGCGCCCTGTTGCCGCCCTCCGCCTGTCACCCCCGCCTGCCGCTTCGCTTCCGTACCGGCTTCCTGCCGGCGGGGCCCGGCATGCCGAGAGCCCCGGCGCTCGGGGGTGCCGGGGCTCTCGTGAAGCGAACGACGAGGTCAGCCGCCGTAGCCGTGGCTGCCGTGGTCGTGGTGGTGGCCGTGGCCGCTCGCGTTGACGCAGGTGTTGCCGAACGCCGGGTTCAGCAGGCCGATCACGTTGACGGTGTTCCCGCAGACGTTGACCGGCACGTGGACCGGCACCTGGGCGAGGTTGCCCGACAGCACGCCGGGCGAGCCGACGGCAGCACCCTGCGCACCCGCGTCCGCCAGGGCCAGACCGGCCCCGCCGAGCACCACGGCGCCCGTGCCGAGCGTGACGACGGCCGCCTTCGCGATGCGAGACATCAGGTTCTCCTTCTGGGTCGACGAGTACGGAGGCACAGAAAGCCTCCGTACTCCAACTTCAACGTCGGCAGCCGGGACTGGTCACGGTGCCGACCGACGGATCACCTTTTTGAACAGGGGTTCCTGCCGGGGACGCACGCAGCGCCCGCCGAACGGCCGACACCCGCTCCCGATCCGGCCCCCGACACCCAGACCCGCCCCCCGCCCTCGCCCCCATCCCCGTCTTCGCCCCCATCCCCGGACCGGGACGCGAGCGACGGGCACGAGCGACGGGCACGAGCGACGGGCACGAACAGCCGGTCCCGGTCGCGTCCTGCCTTCCGCCTCGCGGTCCCCCGGACAGCCCTCAGGGAAGACGGCGCACCGGCGAACCCGCCAGGTACGCCTGGATGTCCTCCACCGCCTGGCCGTAGTACCGCGCCCAGTTCGCGCGCGACACGTAGCCCAGGTGCGGGGTGGCCAGCAGCCGCGGTGCCGTGCGCATCGGATGGTCGGCGGGCAGCGGCTCCACGTCGAAGACGTCGATTCCCGCCCCTGCGATACGGTTCCCGCGCAGCGCGGCCAGCAGCGCCTCCTGGTCGACGATCGCCGCGCGCGAGGTGTTCACCAGGTACGCCGTCGGCTTGAGGAGAGCGAGTTCGGCGGCGCCGAGCAGCCCGCGGGTGCGGTCGCCCAGCGCGAGGTGCACGGAGACGAAGTCACTGTCGGCCAGCAGTTCCTCCTTGGACGCGGCACGTTCCACACCGACCTCGGCGGCGCGCTCCGCGGTGAGGTTCCGGCTCCACGCGCTCACCCGCATGCCGAAGGCCAGGCCGACCTGCGCGACCCGGCCGCCGATCTTGCCCAGTCCGAGCAGCCCGAGCCGCCGGCCGTGCAGGTCGGCGCCGACGGTGGACTGCCAGGGGCCGCCCGAGCGCAGGGCGTTGCTCTCGTCGACGATGCCGCGCGCCAGGCCCAGCAGCAGAGCCCAGGTGAGCTCGACCGGCGGAGTGGGGGAACTGGCCGTACCGCACACGGTGACGCCGTGCGCCCTCGCGGCCGCGTAGTCGATGACGCTGTTGCGCATGCCGGACGCGATGAGCAGCCGCAGCCTCGGCAGCCGCGCGAGGAGCGACCCGGGGAACGCCACGCGCTCGCGCAGGGTGACCACGATGTCGAAGTCCGCCAGGGCGGCGGCCACGGCGTCCTCTCCGCAGAGGTGGTCGCGGAAGGACACCACCTCGACCCGGTCCGCCACCGGCGCCCAGTCGGCGGCACCGGCCGCGGCGTCCTGGTAGTCGTCCAGCACGGCACAGCGCAGGCGTTCCATGGCTCCCCGTTCCCTCACGAGACGCGTCCTTTCGGCATCCCATGATCCCATCCACGCCCCACGGGCCACCCCGGCCCACCAAAACCCCGTCACCCGCCCCCGCGGGGAAGACCCCCGTACGGGGCGGTTCGGCGGGTGGGTGGGGTGGGTCAGCCGGTGGAGGAGGGCGGCGCGGCGGGTATGCGCTCCAGCACTCCGCCCGCGAACACGTCGTACAGCGGCAGCGTCTCCAGGTGGACGTAGCCGATGTGGCAGTCGCAGACCGCCAGCGGGCAGGCGCGGGGGCGCAGCGCCCGACGGTACGAGCCGTCGTACAGGTTGCCCAGCTCGGAGCGGACGAAGTGGCAGCGGCGGACCGTGCCCGCACCGTCCACCGAGATGACGGACTCGCCCGTCCGGCAGGGCAGACCGGCACTGCGGTGCGGGTGGCGGCTGTACGGGAAGAGCGGATCCAGGGCGGTCCACTCGTCGGCCTCCGCGTCGGTGTAGGCGCGGCCCTCGGCGGCGTTGACCCACAGGTACACGGGCGCGGGCAGGTCGGCACGCAGGCGGCGGGCGTGCTCCAGGTGCTCGGGAAGGCCGACGACACCGACGCTGTGCCGGATGCCGCGGGCGTCCAGGTCGCGGCACTTGCCGAGGAAGCGGTCGTACGGCGTCTGCCCGGGGTGGAAGGTGCACCACAGGGCGACGGTGTCCGGGTCGGCGGCGTCCAGCCAGTCCGTACGGCAACTGAGGTTGGTCTGGATCGCGACCCGGCGGATGTGCGGCAGCCGGCTCAGCTCGGCGAGGGTGCGCCGGTACCAGGAGCGCACCAGGCCTTCGCCCCACGGGGTGAACAGCAGGGAGAGTCGGTCCTCCCGCCGGTCTGCCGCCCAGCCGGCGAACCGCTCCAGCGCGGCGCGGTCCGCCGCCAGTTCCGTGCGGCTGTCCCGGCGCTTGGCGAACGGGCAGTACGGGCAGTCGTAGTCGCACGACGCCAGCGGGCCCCGGTAGAGAATCGTGAGGTCCACGTCCGCTCCCTCACTTCGGTTCGTAGGCGGCCATGCGCTCCCGCACCGCCGCGGAGAACAGCTCGGGTCCGAGCGCGTCGGAATGCGCCAGGCCCTCGGCGGACAGACGCAGCAGGCCGGGCCCGGCCGAGGCGTCCAGCCAGCCGCGGGCTTCGAACCGGGCCAGTTCGGTGGAGAAGTCGTCGCGGGGAGAAGTGCCGAAACGGGTCTCGTAGTCCGTGGCGGGCAGGCCCTCGGCCTGCAGCAGCGACTGCAGCAGATGGCGGCGCCTGGCCTCCTCGGCGTCCGTCGGCCAGCCGAAGTCGGCGCGCCGGAAGTCGTCGACGCCGCGGGCCGTGTAGTCGTCGACGATCCGGCGTATCCGGTGCATGTCCACGGCGTAGTCGAAGGAGTAGTGCAGGGCGGAGGTGTAGGAGCGGGCCCCGCAGCCGAGGCCGACCATGCCGTCGGTCTGGCACGCGTAGTCCTCCCCGCCGGTGAGGGGGGCTCCGGTACGGCGGAACATGCGCATCGACACCTGCTCGTAGCCCCGGGCGAGCAGGTGGTCGCGGCCCTGCCGGTACAGCCGCAGCCGCTGCTCGTCCCACTCGTCGGCGCCGGCGTCCGCCGGGCCGCGGTGCCTGCCGAGGCCGGTGAGCGGGCGGACGTAGAGCGGGTAGAGGTACAGCTCCTCCGGCTGCCAGGCGAGCGCGGCGTCCAGGGAGTGCCGCCAGGACACCTCCGTCTGGCCGGCTATGCCGTAGATGAGGTCGATGTTGAGGACGGGGAAGCCTGCCGCGCGGATCCGGGCGAGCGCCGCCTCCACGTCCGCCCGGCGCTGCGGGCGTACGGCCGTGCGGGCCTCCGCGTCGACGAAGCTCTGCACGCCCAGGCTCAGCCGGGTGGCGCCCCGTGCGGCCAGCACGGCCAGCCGGTCCGCGGTCGCGGTGGCGGGCGAGGCCTCCACGGACAGCGGGATCGCCGCCAGATCGGCGCCCAGACCGTGCTCGGCCAGATCGCAGAGCCGTTCCAGCTCGGCCGCCTCCAGGAAGGTCGGGGTGCCGCCGCCGAAGGCCGCGTTCGCGAACCGCGCCCCCTCGCCCAGTGCCTCGCGTACCGCGACCGCCTGGCGCTCCAGCGCGTCGAGGTAGGCGGTGGTGAGGCCGTCCGGTGCCCCGATGCGGGTGAAGAGATTGCAGAAACCGCAGCGCACTTCGCAGAACGGGATGTGGAAGTAGAGCGACAGGGCGTCCTTCGGTTCCCCGCTCCACAGCGCGCGCAGGGACGCCTCCTCCCGGGGCAGCGGGCGGTAGGCCGTCTTGTGCGGATAGGCGTACACGTAGTGCTGGTACGGGCGGACGGTGGTGGCCGGGGAGGCCGCTGTGCCGGTGATGTTCATGAGGTCTCGTCGAGGAAGAAGTGGGCGTAGGGCACGGTCCAGACGACGTCGTGGCCGATGCGGTGGCCGGTGTAGCCGTCCTCGCCGTAGGCGGTGCCGTGGTCGGAGCAGACGACGGCGAAGCACGGGCGGCGACTGCGGGCGGCCGTGAAGAGGCGTTCCACGTGCCGGTCCACGTACTCGAGCGCCGCGGCGTGGGTGGCACGGGAGTCGCCCGCGGCGCGGGTGGCGCCGGGCAGGTGGAACCAGTTGGGCTGGTGCAGTGCCGACACGTTCACGAAGAGGAACAGGCGCTGCTCCCGGGGGAGTGCGGCGACGACCTTCTCCGCGCAGGCCACCTGCGCCTCGAAGGACGTGGGTGACGGCACCCCGAACTCCGGCTCCCAGTGGCTCTCCTGGAACAACCCCGGCAGGACGGAGCCCAGCGGCCCCCGCTTGTTGAAGAAGCCGACGCCGCCGATGCAGACGGTGCGGTAGCCGACGGCGGCCAGCCCGGACACCAGGTCGGGGGTGTCGTGGACGAAGGTTCCGTGCGCGGTGGTCTCGCTGCCCTCGAAACGCGCGGCGAACAGCCGCGGGTGCGGACCCGGTTCGGCCGGTGTCGGCAGGAAGCCCGCGAACATCGCCTGGTGGGAGGCGTAGGTGAAGCTGCCGGGGGCGTGCCTGCGCTCCCAGGTGCCGCCGGGCAGGTGGCGGGCCAGGTTCGGGATGCGCCCGGCCGCCGCCAATTCCTGTGCCACGTCGTAGCGGAGGGTGTCGAGGGTGACCAGCAGGAGGTCGTGGCCGCCCACGATCTCGTTCATGTCGATCGGTGCTGTCATGACGGTGCTCCGGAGGTCTCGTCCGCCCGCTCGGGCGGCGTCGTCCCGGGCCTCCGCGTCCGGCCCGGTCCCGCGGTGACGGCGGGGCCCGGTCCCGCGGTGACGGCGGCGACCTGGGCCGCATAGGTGTCCAGGCCCTCGGCGCCGCTGCCGGGAAGGCCGGCAAGGCGGGGGAGGAGGTCCCCGAAGGCGTTGACCTCGCCGACGGTGAAGCGGCGCCATCCGGTGGACGGCAGCACGTCCACGCCGACGCACAGCGTGTCCGGGAAGCAGGCGGCCGCCCGTTCCGCGACGTCCAGTACGTCCCGGAAGCTGCCGCCGGCGGCGCCGATCGCCCGCCGGGCCGCGTCCAGGTCGCCCCGTGCGCCGCCGAGGTGCAGGTTCGTCATGGGATGCCGGCTGGTCCGCAGGACGGCGTGCGTGGCGCGGCCGGCGACCACGACGATCCGCAGGTCGGCGGCGCGGCCCGCCTGCGAGGCCTTGGGCAGCCACTGCTCGACGTGCAGCCCGTCCGGGGCCAGCGCGTCCACCAGGGCGGCGACCTCGGGCTCCGAGGTGTACTGCCGCACTCGCAGGGAGTTGTACAGCCGGCCGTCGGGCGTGGTCTCCACGGACGTCGTCGCCCTGATCCGGCCGCGGCCCGCCACCGAGAGCGCCACGACGCCGGAGGCCGAGGAGCCGTGCGCCGGCTTCACGAACGCCCGCTGGACGCGGGCGGACGTCAGCCGCTCCCGCACCTCGTGCCAGCCGCCGAGCGGACCCGGCAGAGCCGCCGGCACCGGGACGCCGGCGGCGGCGAGCCGGGCGTGGCACCGCCGCTTGTCGAACATCACCGCGATGTCCTCCGCGTCGGCGGACGGCGCGGCGCCCGCCTCACGCGCCGCGCCCGCGACCTGCCGGACGGCCGCGGTGAAGCGCCGGTACCACCGGGCCGTGCCCTCCACCCGGGTGGGATCGTCGACGTTCCGCAGCAGCCGGTCCACCTCGGCGTTCTCACCGGGGGAGTCGATCCGCACGAACTCGCCCGGCGCGAAGGCGAACCGCCCGTCCAGCACGTCGCGCCAGGCGAGGACGCGCGGTGCCGGGTGCCCGGCCGTGCGGACCGCGTCGGCGAACATCCGCGTCCTGCGGTTCTCCGGATTGCCGACGACGGCGAACCGCAGCCCGGTCCGGTTCATTCCGCGACCGCGGTGAAGCGGTGGACGACGCCGTCGTGTTCCCAGGTGTCGCCCGGCTCGGACACGTCGACCTCCACCCCGGAGGGCTCCAGCGCGGCCCGCAGCCGCGCGGCCACCGGCTCCGTGACGAAGTTGTGGTGGAGGTCCAGCCAGGTCAGATGGGTGAGCGGTTGTCCGGCGAGCAGGGCCGCCGCGCCCTCGTCGGTGAGTACCCCGAGGGACAGGTCCAGCGACTTGAGCTGGGCGACGACCGGGGCCGCGGCCACCGCGGCGGCGACCTCGTCCTGGATCTCGCTGTTGCGCAGGCCCAGGTGGTGCAGCGCCGGGAACCGACCGCCGGCCAGGATCGGTGCGAGGTCCGCGACCGCGGCGTCGCCGCCGTACTCCGCCACCCCGAGCCACAGGTCCAGGTACTCCAGCGCGGGAAGCTCGCTCGCCGCGATCCCGCGCACCACGTCGCCGGGCAGGCCGCCCGCCTCGATGCAGAGCGTACGGAGGTGCTCGTGCCGGACCGGCGGGAACAGCAGTCCGGTGCCGCCGCGGACGCCGAACTCCTTCAGCAGCGGGTACGCCTCGAGGACCGGTGTCACATCGGACTGCTCGATCCAGGAGATCTCGGCCTCCTCCATCTCCAGGTCCCCCAGGAAGACGGCGCGGAGTGCGGTCAGCCGGTCCCGGGCGTCGACGAGCAACTGCACGATCCCGGAGACGTCGTTGTCGCAGGGTTCGTCCCACTGGCCGACGACTATCGCGCGCACCCCGGCGGGATCCACCGAGTCCAGGAAGCGGTCCCACAGGGCGCCGAACTCCTCGTCGGAACTGTCGTCGTACGGGTCGACGGCCAGCCGCCAGGCCACGGCGTCCGCCTTCGGCAGCTCCTGCCGCGCGCCGGGAGCGGGGAAGTCGAAGGCCGGGAGGCCGTGCAGTTCCTGCAGATGCTCGACGGGGGACATGTCGCTGGCCTCCTGAGGCGGTCGGGCGGGGTGCGCTGCTTGCGGAGATTTCTACCAACAGGCACTGACAGAGCCCCGGGGCGGCCCGCCTCGGGGGCCCGGAGGCCGCTCCGCGGGACGCGGCCGGGGCTGTTCCGGGGGCGTTGTCAGACCCCCCGCGTAGCGTCGTGGACATCGGTCGGCAGGGCGCCGACGGCGAAGGGAGACACGCATGTACCGGCAGGGGGACGTCCTGATCGTGCCCGTCGCGGAGGAGGCCGTGCGGGCCGGCGCGGCGCGGCTCCCGCGGCAGCCGCGGGACGCCCGGGGCAGGCTGGTGCTGGCCCTCGGGGAAGTCACGGGACACGCCCACGCGGTCGTCGGGCCGGGCACTCTGGTCCGCGAGTCCGGGCCGTTCGGCGCCTCCTACCTCCACCTCCCGGACGGCGGGCGGGTGGTGCACGAGGAGCACGCGGCGATACCGCTACCGAAGGGCTGGTACCGGGTGATACGGCAGCGCGAGTACGTGCCCGGCGCGGTGCGCGTGGTGGCGGACTGAGGAAGCACTGGGGGAGTGGGGAGTGCGGCGATGACGATGCCGAGGGAAACCGAGCGGACCGACGTGGCGGCGGCGTGGCGCGAGGTCGCGGCGGCGACCGGCCCGGCCGACCGCGGAGCGGCCGAGGAGGGGGTGCGCCTGGCCTACCGGCTGGCGGGCCTGCCCGAACCGGAGCGCATCGTGTGGGCCGGGTCGCCCCGCGCAGCCGTGGCACTGGCCGCGCGGCTGACCGCGGACGGCACGGCCGGCCGCAGTGTCCGCGACGAGGTGCGCACGCGGCCCTGGGCGGCGGCGCGGAAACAGGTCGCCGGTCGGCTCGGGCCGGCCGGCTGGGCCGATCACTGGACCCTGACGGGAGCGCAGCTGTGGGACACCACGGCCTCGCTGACCGATCGGATGCGCGCGGGAGTCGTCGATGCCGCGGCCGACGTGCCGGGGGGTGAGCAGGCAGTCCGGCTCCTCCTGCTCGATGCGGTGATGGGGCAGCACGACGCGCCCTGGCTGGCGGCGTTCGACGACCAGGACGGCGGTGAGGCGCTCGACGGGGTGGCCGCGGTCGCCCGCGCCGCGGGCTGGTGGTGGCCGTACGAGAGGACGGCGGTCGTCGCCGAACGCCCCGTGGAGTTGCATCGCGACGAGGCGGGAAGACTCGACCGCGCGGACGGGCCGGCGCTCGCCTTCCCCGACGGGTTCGCGCTGCACGCCTGGCACGGCATGCCGGTGCCCGCCGAATTCCTCGACGGCCTCGCCGACCTGACCCCGCGTCGGATACGCGAGGAGGAGAACGCCGAACTGCGCCGCGTCATGCTGGAGCACTACGGCTACGAGCGCTATCTGGAGGAGTCCGGTGCCTGGCCGCTGCAACGGGACGAGGCCGGTGTGCTGTGGCGCATCGAGCTGGACGGGGACGAGCCGCTGGTGATGGTGGAGGTCGTCAACTCCACTCCCGAGCCGGACGGCACCCACCGCACCTACTGGCTGCGGGTGCCGCCGCGGACCCGGACCGCCCGGGAGGGCGTCGCCTGGACCTTCGGGTTGACGGACGGCGAGTACGCCCCCGAGCGGGAGACCTGAGCCCGTTCCGGGCTCGGGAGACCTGAGCCCGTTCCGGGCCGGACCACGGTCACCTGGCGGGAGCTGCGCCGGCCCGCCTCGTCCTCGGGCCGTCGTGCGGTCGCCTCGTCCTCGGGCCGTCGTGCGGTCGCGTCGCCCTCGGACCGTCCTGCGGTCGGCGCCCCGCCCGGCGTCCGGTCGGCAGCCGGAATGCGTGAGGGGGTGGCGCGGCCGGACGCCCGCGCCCCCGGCCCGAGGTCCACCGTGGCCGCGGCCGGTGCCCGGGGAGGCCTCCGGGCCGGCTCCCCGACCTCGGCGGTTGGCTTGAAGCCGCCGGAGATCACCCTGGGCGGCCGGCGGCCGGGAGACCCCGTCCCGGGGCCTCGGCGGGTGGTCGGCGGCACTCCGGTAGATCGCGGCGACAGCCGGACGGCTCCGGACCCAGGACCCGACCGCCGAGGGCCGTCCGGGCCCGAGACGCACCTGCGTCACCCGTTCCGACCAGCAAAAAGCCCTCCCGGGAGGGAGGGCGGAGACTTGCGCCCCCGGCAGGACTCGAACCTGCGGCCAAGCGCTTAGAAGCTGCGCGAGCTTTAGCGATGTGCTCACCTGCGTTTTCGCAGGTGGCCAGAGAGCAAGCTAAGGAAAGGCGCTTGCCCTGAGATTTGGGGGATTCGACCGAGATCTTTCGCTCCCCGTACGAGAGTCTGGCACCGCCCCGGACACCGACGCATCCGGGGCGGCTCAGAGGCCAGGCCCCGCCATCCGGGCGGGACGGCGTCCCTCGCGCGGACACGCCTACCCACGGCCTCGCTTGCAGAGGGGTGGCTCCACTAGGGGTACCCCGATTCTCCAAGATCAAAAATAGCTGAATGTATCCAGCAGACATCAGATCGCGCCCGGTCAAAGGTCAGCCAGGTGCGCGATCTCCCCGACGACGACTCTTGGATGGCCGACCACCAGCGAGCCATAGGTGACCGCATCCGAACCGAACGACGCCGACAGAACGCCACCCAGGAGGCTCTCTACCTCGCGGCCGGCATCGATCGCGTGACGCTCCAGATGCTGGAGGCCGGACGCGGCAACCCCACTCTCCGCGTGCTGCTCAGGGTCGCTCGCGCTCTGGACGTCCCCCTCGCCGACCTTGTGCGGTGAGCGGCCGCCCGGTCCTGCACGCCGTCGGGCGGCCGCCCCGCCCCGATGCCTGCCCGACCTGTCCGAGAAGGCCTGGCACCGGGAGCCCTCACCCCAGCTGCGCGAGCGCGTGCAGCGCGCGCGCATCCGGGCAGTAGACGCGCGGCGCGCACCGGGCACACGAGGTCAGGTGGAGTCGGTAGACGCGGGTGGCCTCCGCGATGACGCACCGGCCGCAGCCACGCGGCCACCATCGGGACAGGCCGCCATCAACCGTTTGCAGCCGCGGCCCCAGCCGCTCCGTCGGCCGGCCCCCGCACCACACGCACGCCGTACCCGCGGCCTGCTCGGCGGACAGGCCGGCCGTCCGCGGCATGGGCAGCATCTCGACCGCCCCACCGATCGCGGTCGTCACGGCCGGTCGGCGAGCGGGACCAGGCCGTGCTCCTCGCGGCACGGTCGGCACGCGGACTGGGTGATGCCGGGCCCGGAACCCTGCTCAATCGCGTCGATCAGCCGCACGCCCTGAACGACCCCCTGATGCCAGTGGCACCAGCCGTACTGGGCGGTGGGGGTGTCCGTGGGGGCCGCGGTGTGCGTAGTCTCGTCCATGTCGACGCTCCCATCAGCGTTGGCCACGCCCCCGGGCCCGGCAGCCGCGGGGGCATTCCTGTAGCCGACAGTAGCGCAACCGCGTCCCTCTGCGTCCCCCTACGTCCGAACGCGTCCCACCGCGTCCTCAAGATGCCTGCCGCACTCGGCCGCGCGACCGTGGCGGAGTGAGCGACCTCCCGCAGTACGAATACGTGAAGCTCGCCGACCGCATCGAGGGCGAGATCCGGTCCGGTCGGCTGCCCGCCGGCGCCGCGCTGCCCGGCGAGCGCGCCATGATCGACATGTACGGAGTGTCCATCGGCACCGTCCGGCGTGCCGTGCGGGAGCTGCGGGACCGCGGCCTGGTCGCCACGCTGCCCGCGAAGGGCACCTACGTGCTCGCCGTCGAGCCCGAAGAGGAGTAGCGGGCCGCGGCCCGGGCCCGGGCATGACGAAGAGCCCCTCTCGGCCCGGAGGTCGAGAGGGGAAGGGCGTGCGTCGGCTACAGCCCGAGGTCCATGAGCGGGTCCTCCAGCTCTGCGCGGTCGCGCACCCCGACACCGTCGACGGGCAGCGTGAGGATCAAGGCGTCCAGAAGGCGGGCCGCGAACTCGGCGCCGCTCGCACGCCCCCAGAGCTCCGCCTGTCGCGGAGTCAGGCCGCTGGCCACGCCGTCGACCTCGGCGGCGTAGGCGTCGCGCGTCTCCTGTACGGGGACGGCGTCGAGGGCTTGCCGGAGGTGCTTCCGCATCTGGCTGATGCACTCCTGGTAGGCGATGCCTCGGGAGATCCGGTCCGACACCGGCTCGTCCCGGTCGGTGGCGACGTCGCGGCATGCGCCGAGCCAGCCGTCCGCCTCGTCGAGCGCGCTGTCCACGTGGTCGTGGCCGTGCAGGGTCGAGTACGGCAGCGACCGCTGGACGGCGTCGCGGAGCCATTGCGCCCGCCCGATGCGGCGCTTGTTGGCGTCGCCGTCGATGGTGGCGAGGTCAGCTTCGGGCACCCGGGTTTCGATCTTGGGGCCGATTTCGGGGCGTGCCATGGTGGTCCTTTCAGGGGCGGGCGGCGCGGACGGCGCTCGGGGTGAGCAGGTACCAGGTGCGGCCGCGGACGATGAGTTCGTCGACCAGTCCCCACCGCAGCAGTGCTGCGGAGCCCCAGGTGTGGGGAGGCAGGACGTACCGGCCGGTGACTGCAGCGCGGTAGGAGGGGCGGGGGCTGTGCTCGTAGCGGGCCTGAGCGAAGGTGTCGCGGAGGAGGGCGGCGACATCGTTGGGGAGCTGTGCGGGCCGGCGTGTTCCGATGGCGATGCGCTGGTCGAGGGATTCGGCGTCGATGATCCAGCGGCCGGCGTGCTTGGTGGCGGCGACGGCTCCGATGCGGCACCAGGTGCGGATGGTGGCGACGGTGACTCCGGCCTTGGCTGCTGCGGCGGTGGTGTTCATCTTGATCCTCCCCCTGCGGAGCGTTTCCGCATGCGTTAATCGTGGCAGGGATAAACGCATGCGTCAACCGTCCAGTGCTCACCCCCGGGCACGACGAAAGGCCCCCTCCCGGCCGCAGCCGGAAGGGGGCTCACTGATCGGTCGTCCTACTCATCCGAGGATGTGGCCTGGCAGCCAGGCGCCCACCGCGCCCGCGACGGTCGGCACCGCCACGCACAGGCTCCGGAAGACCACCGGATGCTGCTTCGCCCAGGGCCGAATCCACTCGCTGAACGTGTCACCCGGCCGCCGGGAGACGATGCCGCGCGCCTCGAAACCGGCCCAGGCCACCGCCAGCACACCCACCCCGCCCAAGATGCCGCCCCACACCCAGTCCATCACGGCCCGCCTCCCGTCTCCGTCGACCGACTCTCCACGTGCGCGATCCGCACCTCGTGATCCGCGAGCCGCTCGTCATGCTGGCCCAGCCGGGCCATCACCCCCGGCCGCTCCGGAACCCCAGGCCGGGCCTCCGCGCCCGCCCAGTCCTCCCACAGCGCGTCCGCCCGGTCCGCGATCCGCAGCACCGCCCGCAGCACCCGCCACAACAGCGCACCGAACCCGGACAGCACCGTGAGCACACCCGCCCACACCACCACCGAGTCGACCGGGCCGATACCGGTCGCATCCATCAACGGCCTCCCGCCGCCCCGCCGCCGGTGGTGCGCAGCCAGGCGGGCAGCAGCGGCTGCACCACCGGAGCCGCCATCAACCGCGTCACCGCCGCCGACACCCCCAGCACCACACCCACACCCGGCGCCGACTCCGACACCCCCGACGCGTGGACCAGCAGCGGCATCCCCGCCGCCAGACCCACAAGCAGCTGCACCACCGTGCGCAGCATCCGCCGCGTCGCATCGCTCACCGGTCAGCCCTCCGTGGTCGCAGCGGCGATGTCGGCGAGGACCTTCCGGGCGCCGGCCTCCGCCGCGGCCTCCGCCTCCGCCGCCGTCAGCCCCCCGCCGGTCTCAGAGATCCGCGTCAGCACCGCGGACAGCGCGCCGACCTGCGCCGCCAGCGCCTTCACGGTCGCGTTCGCCTGGGCACTGTCCGCGCCCACCCACCACAGCACCGACTTCAGCGGCACGTAGTGCGTGCCAGCCGTGCGCGGGTCATCGAGCTGGTAGCGCATCAGCTCCTCGGCCGTCGCCGCGGCGATCCGCCGCGTCTCGTCATCGGTCAACGCCATGGCGTTCTCCTTGGTAGTGCCGCCCCCAGCCCAGGCGCGCAGCGCAGCCTCGGACAGGTAGGCGATGGACTCGTCGACGCGGGTCGGGCCCGCAGGATCGGACGTGAACTGCCAGATGAGCGGGCGCCGACCATACGGCGTGGGCTGAGCGTGCGCCTCGGCCTCGGCGTAGGTGTCGACGGTCCGACCCGGGTAGGCCGGGTACCACAGCGGCACCCCATCCGGGACATGCCCGGCCGCCAGGTCGGTGGCCGAGGTGTAGACGCCGACACGCTGCCCCGGGAACGCATCCGCGACGATCGCGAGCCAGCGGGCCACCCAGGCCCGGATCTGCGCGGCCGACCGCCCGGAGTAGTTCCGGCCGTCGGAGTAGCGCTCCAGGTCCAGCCAGTGCACGAAGTCGTGCCCGCCCGCGAACGGCCGCACGGCGGAGATGTAGTTGGCGGCCTCCGCACCCACATCCTGGTTCGGCCAGCCGAAGTGGTACGCCCCCGGCACCAGACCAGCGCCGATGATCCCCCGGACGTGCGTCCCGAACCGGCCATCCCGAGAGTGCCGGCCCTCGGACGCCTTGGCGAACGCGAAGACCAGGCCCTGGCGCTTCCAGGCCGCCCAGTCCTGCACGCCCTGATACGCGGACACATCGATACCGCGACTGGTGCCCATGGGCCCTCCAGAGATGAGAGAAGCCCCGGCCAGCGGGCTCGGGGCAGTGGGGTGGGGTCAGGTGTCATCGAGGAGGTCGGAGCCGACGAGGAGCCGGATCACGCCCTGCATCTGCCGTGTCAGCGCCGGCACCTGCGCGATGTGGTCCGCATTCGTCGCCGTACCGCCGGTCACCTTGTCCAGGTAGGTCTTGTTCGTGGACCACGCAGCCCGAGCTTGCTGCAGCAGCGTCGTCCGGTTGACGCGGCGGGCCGCCTCCACCAGCCGCTCGTCCGCCTCGGCGTCCTCCCTCGCAGTGAACGGCCGCTCGAGCACCAGGACGCCGGCCTCGTAGAGGCGGTAGGTG
>NZ_JBJZOJ010000080.1:0-30363 GCF_047200655.1 Streptomyces sp. MS06 | reverse complement strand
GTCCGGCAGGGCGCCCACGGCCCGCCGCCCCCGCGGCCGCGGCGAACCGACCCCGACGTCCCGTCCCGAGCCGTACCCGAAAAGGCGTGGCCGCCTGTCAGCCGTGATGCGACGATCAGTTCCGCATCCTGATCCAGAACCGCGTCCCGGAGGTCCGCGTGGACATCGCCCCGCTGCTGCCGATGACCACGCCCCGGTTGTCGCTGCGTCTGTTCACTCCCGGCGACGCCGACGACCTGTACGCCTACCAGAGCCTGCCGAGTGTGGCACGCTACCTGTACCGGCCGGCGCACACGCGGGAGCGCAGCGAGCAGGTCGCGGCCGAGCGCGCGGCGCACTCGGTCTGGTGCGCCGACGGGGACAAGCTGGCGCTTGCCGTGTGCCGGCGCGACGAGCCCCGTGTCCTCGGCGAGGTGACGCTCACCCTGGCCGATGCCCGCGCGGCCCAGGCCGAGATCGGCTGGACTCTCGACCCGCGCCACCAGGGGCACGGCTATGCGACCGAGGCGGCCGTGGCGCTGGCCGGGTTCGCCTTCGACAGGCTGGGCGTGCACCGGCTCTACGCACGGCTGGATGTGGAGAACACCGGGTCCGTGCGGGTCTGTGAGCGCCTCGGGATGCGCCGGGAGGCGCACCTGGTCGAGAACGACCTCGACGGGGATCGCTGGGGCAGCGAGTACATCTACGCGGCGCTGGCCGCGGACATTGGCGGACAACCAGGCAGGTGGCCGTGAACTGCCGCTGCGCGGTGAGAACGGGGCCCGTGGCGAATGGCGACTCCTGGCAGGCGGCCTGCCACAACCTCCGCGAGATCTTCCAGCACGCCGGAAACGCCGGGCTGCTCGCTGCCCGAGCCTGACGGCCCGGCCGGAGCCCCCCCGAACAACGGCCCACCGAGCCCACCACTGCGGCACCGGGCCCGGACGAACGGCCGCGACCGGCCATCAGCCGATCCACAACCGATCGTCGGCTGGGCCATTGCCGACCCACGCTCCCAGGCGACGGGCAGTGCACCCGGCGCCACCGGATCACTCCGGCGGGGCCGGTTGCGCGGGTGGCGCGGAACCGGGCGAAACGGCTCGCGCCGGCGGGGCTCCGCTATCCGTGCAGGTCGTTCGTCGCCTCGATCTCCTTCCACGAACGCGGCGGTGCGGGCGCCACCGTCCCCCTCGCCGGGGAGGCGGCCCGGCCCGCCGGAGCGTCCGGCTTCGACGGCTGGAACAGCCAGGCGTCGAACAGCGCGGCCAGCGGCTCGCCGGACACCTGCTCGGCGTACCGCTCGAAGTCGGCCACCGAGGCGTTGCCGTAGGCGTGCTCGCTCGGCCAGCCCCGCAGGACGGCGAAGTAGGCGTCGTCACCGATCCGGTCACGCAGCGCCTGCAGCGCCAGCGCGCCCCGGTCGTACACCGCGATGTCGAACTGGTGGTCGGGCCCGGGGTCGCCGGGCTTCACCGTCCAGAACGGGTCGCCGGCCGGGTGCGAGGCGTACACCCAGTCGGCGAGTTCCTGCGCGGTCCCCTCTCCCTCGTGCTCCGACCACAGCCACTGCGCGTACCGGGCGAAGCCCTCGTTGATCCAGATGTCCTTCCAGCCCTTCAGGGACACGCTGTCGCCGTACCACTGGTGCGCCAGTTCGTGCACGACCACGGAGGTGTTGGCGCCGTTCGCGAACTGGCGGGGGCTGTAGTAGACGCGGGTCTGCGTCTCCAGCGCGAAACCGGTGGTGGTGTCGGGCACGTAGCCGCCCGCCGAACCGAAGGGATAGGGCCCGAAGTAGCCGCTGAGCCAGTCGACGAGCTCCCCGGTGCGCTCCACGCTCGCCCGGGCCGCCCCGGCGTCGGCGCCGAGGCTCCTGCTGTAGGCGTTGACCACGGGGACCCCGCCCTCGGAGGTGCTCGTCGTGATGTCGAACTTGCCGATGGCCAGCGTGGCGAGGTACGTGGCCTGCGGCTTGTCCTCGCGCCAGGTGTAGCGCGTCCAGCCCAGCCGGGAACGCTTCGAGGTGAGCGTGCCGTTGGAGACCGCCTGGGTACCGTCCGGCACGGCCACCGAGATGTCGTACGTCGCCTTGTCGAGCGGATGGTCGTTGCTGGGGAACCACCACCAGGCCGCCTCCGGCTCGTCCGCTGCCACGGCCCCGTCCGCGGTGCGGTGCCAGGTGGTGAAGCCGTAGGCGCTCTTGGCGGACGGCACTCCGCGGTAGCGGACGACCACGGTGAACGCGGAGCCCGCGGCCAGCCGGCGACGCGGCGTGACCACCAGCTCGTGCTCGCCGCTCCTCGTGAAGGATGCCCGGGCGCCGTTCACCCGTACCTCGCCGACGTCCAGCAGGAAGTCCAGATCGAAGCGCGACAGGTCCTGAGTGGTCCGCGCCAGGATCGTCGCCGTACCCGCCAACTCGTCCGTCCGCGGCTGGTACTTCAGCCGCAGGTCGTAGTGGGAGACGTCGTAGCCGCCGTTCCCGTAGTCCGGGTGGTAGGGGTCGCCGATGCCCGGAGCACCGGGGGTCCCGCTCGCGGCCGACGCCGGGATCGCCAGCATCAGCGAGGCGGCTGCGAGAACGCCCGGTGCGAAAGTCCTGGGGTGCACGAAAGCTCCAAGAAGGTAGGGGCCCGTGGTCCGTTCGCACCCATTGAGACCCGGAGCCCCGAGCCTGTCCACGGCACCCCCCGTCGCACGGCCGCCATTCGGCCACACCGGGTTCCGGACGTGTTCAGCCAGTGCCCGCCAGCGCGGCGGCCTCCTCCGCGCACCCCCAGGCCACGGTGACACCCGCCCCGCCGTGCCCGTAGTTGTGCACCACCGTCCGCCCGTCCGGCAGCGCCTCCCGCTCCAGCCGGACGGCGTCGCGCACCGGCCGCAGCCCGACACGGTGCTCCAGCACCCGCGCCCCCGCGACCTCCGGCCGCAGCACGGCGCACCGGCGGACGATCGCCTCCGCCTCCGCGGGGTCCGGCTCCGTCGACCACACACCGTCCTCGGCGGTGCCGCCCAGCAGCAGCCGCCCCGGCTGCGGGAACAGGTAGGCCATGGCGCCGTCCTCGGCGGTCGACACCAGCCAGGTGCGCACCCCCGGGTTCTCCACGACCACCAGCTGCCCGCGCACCGGCCGCACCGCCGGATCCGGCACCAGCTCCCGGGCGCCCAGGCCCGTGCAGTTGACGACCACGGCTGCCGGCACCTGCGCGAGCGCGGACACACCGCGCTCCTCGACCACTCCGCCGGCCCGGGACAACCGCTCCCGCAGCCAGGGCAGATGGACCGACATGTCGACCAGTGGCAGCCGCGCCCACAGGCCCGCACCTGGGTACTCCCGCGCCGTCGCCGCCCGCAGTCCCGGCAACCGCGCCGACGCCCACCCGGCGACCTCGTCCCACCCCGTCTCGCCGAGCACGCCCTCCACCATGCGGACGCCGGTGGCCTCCGGCTCCCCGGCGAGCGCCTCGTACACGTCCAGGGAGCGCAGCGCCCAGGCCCGCGCCGCGGCGAGCGGCTCGATGTGGTACGGCCACCACAGCGCGCCCGCGACGGCCGAGGTGGTCCGCTCGGCCGGTTCCCGCGTCCACAGCCGCACCCGGCGCCCGCGCTCGGCGAGCACCACGGCCGTCGTCAGGCCCGCGACCCCGCCGCCGACCACGATCACTTCGTCCCTCGCAGCGTTCTCCACCCGCCGGACCGTAGCGGATCGCGCGGCGCGCGGGCACACCCCCGCGCACCCCCGCAGCCGGAACGCGCCGCGCGCCACGCCGACGGGCCGCGCGGATCCGGCGGCCGTTAGGATCGGCGCCCTGATGACTGCCACCCTCGTCGCCAAGAACCTCGCCGCCGGGCACGGTGACCGCACCCTGTTCTCCGACCTCGACCTGGTCGTCGCGCCCGGCGACGTGATCGGGCTGGTCGGCGCCAACGGTGCCGGAAAGTCCACCCTGCTCGCGATGCTCGCCGGGCTCACCCCACCGGAACAGGGCGAGCTGAGGTTCTCCCCGCCGACGGCCGCCGTCGGCCACCTGCCCCAGGAACCGGAGCGACGGCCCGGGGAGACGGTGCGGGCGTTCCTCGCCCGCCGCACCGGCGTCGCGGCGGCCCAGCGGGCGATGGACGAGGCCACGCAGGCACTCGTCGACGGGTCGCCGGGCGCCGACGACGCCTACGCGGCGAGCCTGGAGCGCTGGCTCGGGCTCGGCGGTGCCGACCTGGAGGAGCGCGCGGAGGAGACCGCCGACTCCCTCGGCCTCGCCGTCGGCCTGGACCAGCCGATGACGTCCCTGTCCGGGGGCCAGGCCGCCCGCGCGGGACTCGCCTCCCTCCTGCTGTCCCGCTACGACGTGTTCCTGCTCGACGAGCCCACCAACGACCTCGACCTGGACGGCCTGGAACGCCTGGAGCGCTTCGTCACCGGCCTGCGGGCCGGCACCGTCCTCGTCAGCCACGACCGCGAGTTCCTCACCCGCACCACCACCGCGGTACTCGAACTCGACCTGGCGCAGCGGCAGGTCAACCTGTACGGCGGCGGCTACCGCGCCTATCTGGAGGAGCGGGCGGTGGCCCGCCGGCACGCCCGGGAGGAGTACGAGGAGTACGCCGGCAAGCGGGAGGCGCTGGAGGAACGCGCCCGCACGCAGCGCTCCTGGATGGACAAGGGCGTCAGGAACGCCCGCCGCAAGGCCGGCGACAACGACAAGATCGGCCGCAAGTTCCGCAGCGAGGCGAGCGAGAAGCAGGCCGCCAAGGCCCGCCAGACGCAACGCCTGATCGAACGCCTCGACGTCGTCGAGGAACCGCGCAAGGAGTGGGAGCTGCGCATGGAGATCGCGGCCGCCCCGCGATCCGGCACGGTGGCGGCCACCCTGCGCGAGGCCGAGGTGCGACGCGGCGGCTTCACTCTCGGTCCGGTGTCCCTGCAGATCGACTGGGCCGACCGGGTCGCCCTCACCGGGGCGAACGGCGCGGGCAAGTCGACCCTCCTCGGCGCTCTGCTGGGCCGAGTGCCGCTGGCCGCGGGGCACGCCGCCCTCGGCTCGGGGGTGCGTGTCGGCGAGGTCGACCAGGCCCGCGCCCTGTTCCACGGTTCGGAAGCCCTGCTGGACGCCTTCCGTGCGGCTGTCCCGGACACCGAGCCGGTCGAGGTGCGCACCCTGCTCGCCAAGTTCGGGCTCAGAGCGGACCACGTGATGCGCCAGGCGGCGACCCTGTCGCCCGGGGAACGCACCCGCGCCGCCCTCGCCCTGCTCCAGGGCCGCGGCGTCAACCTGCTCGTCCTGGACGAGCCGACCAACCACCTCGACCTTCCGGCGATCGAGCAACTGGAGTCCGCGCTCGACGCCTACACGGGCACTCTGCTCCTCGTGACGCACGACCGGCGCATGCTCGACGCGGTCCGCGTCACCCGCCGCCTGGAGGTCGCCGACGGCAAGGTCGGCGAACGCTAGCGAGCGCGGGTGCGCCGGCCGTGAACGTCGGCCCGGTGGGGGCGTGTCGATCCCGGCCCCGGCCGCCCGTACGGGCGCACCCGGCGGCACCGCACGGGCGCACCCGGCGGCACCGCACGGGACTCTCGGAACACCCCTAGGAGTCGGCGGCCTCCGCCAGGAGGCGCGCCAGTGCGCGGGGCCGGGTGGCCATCGGCCAGTGGCCCGAGTCGAGGTCCACGTAGGTCAGGTGGGCGGCGCGGGCGAGCTCGGGGCAGCCGCGGGGGGTGATGCACTCCTTGGCCTGGGCCGGGGTGAACTCGGGGCAGACCAGCACGACCGGGATGTCCAAGCGGCGCTCGTCGGTCAGGCGTACGACCCCCTTGGCAACCCCCTCCGGGACGCGAACGGCGGCCGACGCGAAGCGGTCCCGGGCCTGCTGGTCCAGGTCGGCGGAGTCCGGGCCCTCGAAGGGAGCCCAGCCCGGGAAGGGCATGGCGCCGTTCTCGATCGTGAAGAAATCGGCGTAGGTCTCCCCGTCGGCGGCGGGGAAGCCACCGATCAGGGCGACCTTGGCCACCTTCCCCGGTCGCGCGTCGGCGGCCAGCCAGGCCAGGGTCGATGCCGCGGAGTGCCCCACCACCAGCGGCTTTCCGCTTGCCGCGTCGACCGCGGCAAGCACCGCTTCCAACTGATCGTCAAGCGTTGCGGAGGTGCGGCCGTCACCCTGGCCCGGGAGGGTGAGCGGCACGGGACGGTGGCCGAGCGCGGTGAGTTCGGGCACCACCTCGTCCCAGGCGGATCCGTCGAGCCACAGGCCGGCGATGAGCAGGATGTCCACGGTCGTTCTCCCGTAAAGGCGTCGCATCTGGGTGCCGGCACGCTATCGGGAGGCTCTGACATCGGGCTCCGGTCGGAGTGCGCACACCGGGTGCGGTGCTCCGGTCGACGTGCGGACACCCGAGGGGCGGGCACGGCGGGCGCTCCGGGGCGGGGGCAGGCAGGCGCGGCGGGCGCTGCGGGGCCCGACGCCGCAGCGCCGGGCCCCGCACCGGCTCAGCGCTTGTCCCCGTCCTGCCCGAGCAGGCCCGCTCGGCGCAGCGCGTCGGCCATCGCGCTGTTGGCCGGGGCCGGGGCCTGCCGGCCACCGCCCCCGCCGCGTCCCTGGCGCTGCTGCGGCGGGCGGCCGCCGCGCTGCCGGCCACCGCCGGAGGAGCGGTTCGCGCGGTCCGACCGGTCGGCGCGGTCCCCGCGGTCCTTGGGCGCGGCCTCGTCGTCGAGCCGCAGCGTCAGCGAGATCCGCTTGCGCGGGATGTCGACGTCCAGCACCTTCACCTTGACGATGTCGCCGGGCTTGACGACGTCCCGCGGGTCCTTGACGAAGGTCTTCGACATCGCCGAGACGTGTACCAGCCCGTCCTGGTGCACGCCGACGTCGACGAACGCGCCGAAGGCGGCCACGTTCGTGACGACGCCCTCCAGCACCATCCCGGACGAAAGGTCGGAGAGCTTCTCCACACCCTCCTGGAAGGTGGCCGTCCGGAACGCCGGACGCGGGTCGCGCCCGGGCTTCTCCAGTTCCCTGAGGATGTCGCTCACGGTCGGCAGCCCGAAGGTGTCGTCGACGAACTCCTGCGGCTTCAGCGAGCGCAGCACGGCCGTGTTGCCGACGAGCGAACCGACCTCCTGCCCGGCGGACCGCACCATCCGGCGCACCACCGGGTACGCCTCGGGGTGCACGCTGGAGGCGTCCAGCGGGTCCTCGCCGCCGCGGATCCGGAGGAAGCCCGCACACTGCTCGAACGCCTTCGGGCCCAGCCGCGACACCTTCTTCAGCTGGGTGCGGGAGGTGAACCGTCCGTTGGCGTCCCGGTGCGCCACGATGTTCTCGGCCAGCGTCGAGGTGACGCCGGACACCCGGGCGAGCAGCGGCGCGGAGGCGGTGTTGACGTCGACGCCGACGCCGTTCACGCAGTCCTCGACCACCGCGTCCAGGGAGCGCGACAGTTTCACCTCGGAGAGGTCGTGCTGGTACTGGCCGACGCCGATCGACTTCGGGTCGATCTTCACCAGTTCGGCCAGCGGGTCCTGCAGCCGGCGGGCGATCGACACGGCGCCGCGCAGCGACACGTCCAGTTCGGGCAGCTCCTGCGAGGCGAAGGCGGAGGCCGAGTACACCGAGGCGCCGGCCTCGGACACCATCACCTTGGTGAGCTTCAGCTCCGGGTGCCTGGCCATCAGCTCACCGGCCAGCTTGTCGGTCTCCCGGGAGGCGGTGCCGTTGCCGATCGCGACGAGTTCCACCGCGTGGTCCCGGGCCAGCTTCGCCAGCCTGGAGAGGGCCTCGTCCCAGCGGTTGTGCGGTACGTGCGGGTGGACGGTGTCGGTGGCGACCACCTTGCCGGTCGCGTCGACCACGGCGACCTTCACGCCGGTGCGCAGGCCGGGGTCCAGGCCCAGTGTGGCGCGGGTGCCGGCCGGGGCGGCGAGCAACAGGTCGCGGAGGTTGGCGGCGAAGACGCGGACCGCCTCGTCCTCGGCGGCCGTGCGCAGCCGCAGCCGCAGGTCGATACCGAGATGGACCAGCACACGGGTGCGCCAGGCCCAGCGGACGGTGTCCGCGAGCCACTTGTCGCCCGGCCGGCCGCGGTCGGCGATCCCGAACCGGGAGGCGATGATCCCCTCGTAGGACGACGGGCCGTCCGTGGGCTCCTCCGGCTCCAGGACGAGGTCCAGGACCTCCTCCTTCTCGCCGCGCAGCAGCGCCAGGACGCGGTGCGAGGGCAGTTCGGTGAAGGGCTCGGCGAAGTCGAAGTAGTCGGCGAACTTGGCTCCCGCCTCCTCCTTGCCCTCCCGTACCTTCGCCGCCAGGCGCCCGCGCACCCACATGCGCTCGCGCACCTCGCCGATCAGGTCGGCGTCCTCGGAGAAGCGCTCGGTGAGGATGGCCCGGGCGCCGTCCAGCGCGGCCTGCGGGTCGGCCACGCCCTTGTCGGCGTCGACGAACGCGGCCGCGGCGGCGAGCGGATCCACCGACGGGTCGCCGAGCAGCCCCTCGGCCAGCGGCTCCAGGCCCGCCTCGCGGGCGATCTGCGCCTTGGTGCGCCGCTTGGGCTTGTACGGGAGGTAGACGTCCTCCAGACGCGCCTTCGTCTCGGCGCCGCGGATACGCGCCTCCAGCTCCGCGGTGAGCTTGCCCTGCTCGCGCACCGACTCCAGGATCGCGGTCCGCCGCTCCTCCAACTCCCGCAGGTAGCGCAGCCGCTCCTCGACCGTGCGCAACTGCGCGTCGTCGAGCATCTCGGTCGCTTCCTTGCGGTAGCGGGCGATGAAGGGCACCGTCGAACCGCCGTCGAGCAGCTCCACCGCGGCCTTCACCTGCCGCTCCCGTACGCCGAGCTCCTCGGCGATCCTGCCCTCGATGGACGCTGTCAGGGGTGTCGTCACGATGCCGTACCGCCTTCTCCGCTTCGGGTTGCGCGGCAATTGTGGCAGGTGGCGACGACAATCGGGGATCAGGGCGCGGGGAGCGCGGCCCGCGTGTGACCGGGCGGGACGGTTGTCACCTGGACGCGGGCATCTGTCACCGGGGATTCCTGACAAGATCCGAGGAGTGGCGACCGGCCGACACGGGCGAGATCACGCGCTGACCCGCGCGCTGCCTCGGTCGTCTTCTAGGGTCGTCCGTATGATGATCGACACTGGGGCCGCCGGGTTGCTCTTCGAATCCCTCCGGGCGGACGCCCTCACCGACCCGGACCAGCTGCGCGAGCTCTACTCGCAGCCGAACCCGAACGCGCTCCGCAAGGAGATCGACCGGCTGACCGAGGAGGTCCGGGCGCTGATCGGCTGTTCCTCGCTGGTGTTCATCGGCAGTGCGGATGCCGAGGGCCGGGCGGACGTGACGCCGCGTGGCGGCCCGGCCGGGTTCGTCTCGGTGCTGGACGAGCAGACCTTGGTGATCCCCGACGCGACCGGCAACAAGCGGCTCGACACCATGCACAACGTGCTGCGGACCGGACGCGTCGGACTGCTCTTCCTCATCCCCGGCCGCCCCGACACACTGCGCGTCAACGGCCGCGCCTGTGTCTCGGCGCGTCCTGAGCTGCTCGCCCAACTCACTCCCGTTGGAAAACCGCCGGTCACGGCGATTGTGGTGCAGGTCGAGCAGGTCTATCCGCACTGCCCGAAGTCGCTGATGCGCGCCAACGCGTGGGAGCCGGAGCGGTGGTTGCCCGCCGACGCCCAGCCGACCAGTGCCGAAGTGACGCTGGCCCAGCTGGACCTGCCGGGCTTGACCGTCGAGCGGATCGAGGAGGCTGAACGGGAGTCACTGCGTCTGCGTTACGAGTGAATGCAGGCCTGAGTCCCTCTGCGACGACCGAGCTCTGCACGGCACGGGGACTTCTCCACCATCCGCGTCAGCCGCGCCATGAGTTCGAGGCCGGCGCCGCCGCGCGGCGAAGCCACACCCGCGCGCCGCCGCGGCCGGTCCGGGCGGCCCTGCCGGTCGCGTCCGGCCGGGCGTGCGCGCGGGGCGGTGGTGCCGTCGGTGCGCCGGCCCGTTCACCGGGTTCCTCCGAGGATTCCTCAGTCGTACCACTATGGCCCGCAAGGCCGCCGACGCGGCGATCGGCGCCACGAAGACGGCCCTGATCGAGATGGGCCGCAAGCACGAGCGGGACATCCGTCTCGTGCATCCCGCGCACACCACCATGGACTGCGCGTCGTGCGGAGCGAGAACCAAGCACGCACTCCCTCTTTCGGAACGTACCTACACCTGCACCGCGTGCGGAGTCGTATCCCCCCGGGACAAGAACTCCGCCCGTGTGATGCTGGTCCGGGCTGGTCTCGACCCGGCTGGTGCTGATCGTGTAAGAGCTGGCGGACCGCCGGTCCCCAGCCAACGTGAGCCAGGAATCCCCGTCCTTCAGGGCGGGGAGGATGTCAATCCTTGCCGAACAGGTCCGGCGGGTAGGCGCCCGCCGTGAGCGCGGTGCGGGCGAAGTCCGCGGCGAGGGCGGTCAGCCGGGCGACGGCGTCCGGGCCGAGGTGCTCGTAGGGAGCCAGGTCCAGCCGGTCCGTCTCGGCCTCGATCTCCTGCCGCAGCGCTGTGCCGCGCTCGGTGAGTTCGCCCTGCGCGTCGAGCAGCCCGCGGCCGCGCAGCCGGTCCGCGGCGGCCTCCCAGTCGGCGCGGCTCCAGCCGCGGGTGGTGAGCACCCACTTCGGGGCCATGCCCCGGCCCGTCGCGGTGTGCGTGATGACGGCCTCCAGCCCGTCGAGGCCGGCGCCGACCAGCACCGCGAGGTGGCCGTCGCCCCGGTGCTCGCGCAGCAGGGTCGCCGCGTGCCAGTAGGCGAGGTGTGGCTGCTCGGGCACCGGCAGGTCGGCGTGGGCGGCGTACAGCGGACGGCCGCTGCGCGAGCATGCCCGGGCGGCGTGCAGGGCGAGGTGCGCGGCCTCCGTCATCTCGGGCGAGGCCAGGACCTCGGCGCCGAGCAGCCGGTGCAGGGAGGCGTCCACGGCCCGCGCGCGGGCGGCGAGTACGTCCGCGGCCGCCGCCGTCTCCCAGACGGCGGGGACGTGCCGGGCGACCAGCTCGTACTTGTAGTTGTAGAACGTCGCCGCGACCGTGCCGGCGCCCACCGGCCCGAGGGCCGCGGAGCGCACCGCGAAGTTGACGGCGCGGGGGTCGGTAATGCCGAGCGCACCGAGCTCCTCACCCAGCTCGGGGGCGAAGTAGTGCGTCGCGTGGAGGGAGTTGAGCGCGTTGTGGCAACGTCGGCCGGCACGGGGCTCCAAGGCGGTGGTCGTCATGCACGGCAGGTTACCGACCGGTCGGTATTTGCTCCAGTGCCGTGCCGCGACCATCGGTGCCGGGACGGCCGTCTCATCCTGACGTCGTCCAGGTGAACCGCGGCCGCCTGCGCTCCAGGAACGCGGCGACGCCCTCCGCGGTGTCGCCGCTGCCCCGCGCCTGCCCGTCCCAGTGGGCGTCGCGGTCGGTGCGCCCGCCTGCGAACTCCTTCGCGGCCGCCTGGGTGAGCTGCGAGCGTGACACCAGGATCCGGGCGAACTCCGCGACCCGCTTGTCCAGTTCCCCGCGGGGCAGCAGCTCGTCGACCAGGCCGGTGCGCAGCGCCCGCGCCGCATCGATCAGCTCGCCGGAGAACAGCAGGTACTTGGTGGTGGCCGGACCGACGAGCGCCACCAGCCGCCGGGTGGACGACGCCGGGTAGACGACGCCGAGCTTCGCCGGTGTGACCCCGAACAGCGCCCCCTCCTCCGCGAACCGGAGATCGCAGGCGGCCGCCAGCTGCGAGCCGCCGCCCACGCAGTGGCCCCGCACCGCCGCCAGCGTCGGCTTCGGGAACGCGGCCAGCGCCTCCTCGGCGGCCACGGCCAGCCGCTGCGCCTCCTGCGGCGACTCGCGCAGCGTCGAGATGTCGGCACCGGCGCAGAAGGTGCCCTCGGCGCCGGTCAGCACCAGCGCCCGTACGCCGGCATCGGCGGCCAGCGACCCGAGCAGCCCGGGCAGCGCCCGCCACATGGCGGCGGTCATCGCGTTGCGCTTGGCCGGATGGCTGATGGTGATCGTGGCGACCGAGTCGGTGACGTCGTGCTGCAGCTGCGGCTCCATGCGCCGGATGCTATCCGGCGACCCGGCCGCGCCGATCGGGGCGGTTCGTCGAACCGCTGCCGCGACTCCTCCTCCCGGTCCCCGGCTCGGCTGCTCCTCCCCGGTCCCCGGCTCGGCTGCTCCTCCCCGGTCCCCGGCTCGGCTGCTCCTCCCCGGTCCCCGGCTCGGCTGCTCCTCCCCGGTCCCCGGCTCCGCCGCTCCTCCCCGGTCCCCGGCACGGCGGCTTCTCCCCGACGCCCCTGGCCCGACCGCCGCCGGTGTCGCGCGGTGAGGGATCGGGCGGGGGCGGACGGACCGAAGCCGGCCGGGGCGGACGGTGCGCGGCCGGCGGGCGGTGCGTCAAACCCGTACAACCCGAATAATTCCCGAACCCGGCCCGACCGGGGCGGAAGCGGTCCCGCACCCGACCGGGGCATGCGCCCTCGGTCAAAAACGCTCGATAGTGGCTGACTTGTGTTCAGTGAACCGGAGTGCCCTGCCTCCTTGCCAACACTCGACGTGTGGTGGCAATCGAGCGCAAGGGCGGCGACCGGACGATGGAGGACGACGGGCGCGAAGCCGTACCGCAACCGACGGGCAGAGCCGACGTGCCCGGCCCGGCCACACCCCCCGACCCGCTGCCGTACGAGGGCGTCTGGCGCTTCACCGCCCCCGCCGCCGACGCCTCGGTCCCGCAGGCCCGGCACGCCGTCCGCGACCTGCTGCGCCGGCAGGGCGTACCGGTCTCCGACGACCTGCTCCAGGGGCTGCTCCTGATCGTCTCCGAGCTGGTGACCAACGCGGTGAAACACGCGGCGCTGCTGTCCCCGGTGCTCGGCGTGGAGGTCGCCGTCGGCCCCGACTGGGTGCGGGTGTCGGTGGAGGACGCCCACCCCTACCGCCCCACCGCCCTGGAGACCGACCACGGCAGGCTCGGGGGACGCGGGCTGCTGCTGGTCCGTGAGATCGCCGGAGAGGCGGGCGGGGCCTACGACGTCGAGCACACGGCGGGCGGCGGCAAGGTGATCTGGGTCGCGCTGCCGCTCAAGCCGTCCCCCGCCGTCTGACACCCGCTCCCACCGGGGGTTCGACCCCCGCCCCGTCCGGGGTCCCCGACCCCCGCCCCGTCCGGTGTCCCCGGTCTCCGCCCTGGCCGGTGTTCCCGGTCTCCGCCCGGTCGGCGGCTCCGGTGCCACCGCCCCCGGGTCACCAGCCGGCCGAGGGACCCGTCAGCTCCCTGACCGCCGGACGGGCCGCGTCCAGCACGGTCATGAACCAGGCCGAGAAGGTGTCCCGGGCATGCCGCTCCGCCAGCTCGGCGGCGGTCACGAAGGCGGTCGCGCCGACCTCCTCGGGGTCCGGCCGCAGCGGCGACTGCACGAGGCCGACGAAGAGGTGGTTGTACTCCTGCTCCACCAGCCCGGACGCCGGGTCCGGGTGGTTGTAGCGGACCGTGCCGGCCTCGGCGAGCAGGGACGGAGAGGCTCCCAGCTCCTCGTGGGTGCGCCGGGCCGCCGCGGCGAACGGCGCCTCGCCCGGGTACGGGTGGCCGCAGCAGGTGTTCGACCAGACGCCGGGGGAGTGGTACTTGCCCAGCGCCCGCTGCTGGAGAAGCAGCCGACCGCGGTCGTCGAAGAGGAACACCGAGAACGCGCGGTGCAGCCGGCCGGGCGGCTGGTGGGCGGCGAGCTTCTCCGCGGTGCCGATCGTCACGCCGTTCTCGTCGACCAGCTCGAGCAAAATCGCGTCCGCGGTGCCGTTCGGCGACGAGGTGTGCGTCGCGGTGGCAGGTGTGATCGGCATACCCATCCTTCACATCGGTCTTCGCACCCCCAGTCTGCCGTACACGGCAGGCACTCCCGGCACGCCACGGCGGCGGGATCAGGGCCCCGACAGATGATCGTTCCCGGCCCCCGGGGCCCCGGAAACACTCCGACCGGCGCCCGGCGGCGGCGCCTCCGACCGCCGGCAGACCGGGGTCCGGCCGTGCCGCGCGGCCCCCGTGAGCCGCTGCCGGGCAGGTCACCCCGGAGGCGACCCTCCGTACGACCGTGCACGGCGTCGGCCTCCCGGCCGGTTCGCGACGGCGCGGTTTGTGGCCGGAAGCAAGATCACCGATGATGGTCCCGGCAACGGGGGACGCAGTACGCGTTGATCCGGCCGTGAACGGCCGGTGAACGCCGCTCTCCGGGCATCCGATAGCCTCTGCCGACACGCCCGCCCGCCCGGTGCGGCCAAGGGGCGTTTCCACCACGCGCATCCCCGGCGCGCCGCGCCGGTCCCAGGGAGTGAGAGTTCGGTTGTCGATCGCCATCCTCACCGGTCAACCGGTTCCCGGATCGTCGATCGAGGGCGATCTGCGGGACCTGGGCTTCGACGTACGGGTGGCCGCGGGCACCTCCGACGCCGAGGCGCTCCTGGACGCCGTGCCGGCCGGGGAGCGGGTCGCCGTCGTCGACGCCCGCTTCGTCGGCCACCGGCACGCCCTGCGGCTGGCCCTGACCGACCCCCGCTTCGCGCTCGCCGCCGTCCCCGGCGCCGTCTCCGCCCGCCCGCCCGGCCGCCCGGCCCTGGCGCGCGCCCTGGCCCGCGAGACCCCGGCGCCGGCCGGCACACCCGCCCTCCACGCCACCCCGGCAGCACCCGCCCCGGAGTCCGCCGCCCCGGAGTCCGCCGCCCCGGAGTCCGCCGCCCCGGAGTCCGCCGCGCCGGGGACCGCCGCGCACGGCGCCACCGCACCGGCCGACAGCCTGCCGGACCGCATCGCCGCCGCCCTCGACGCCGACGGCGCCGAGGTGCACCGCCCCCGCCTGGGCAGCCTCGTCGCCGCGGTCCCCACCGGCCCGCAGGCACGCAACGAGGCACGCCAGGCCGTCGCCGAGGTCGACGAGGAAGCGGTCCGACTGAAGTCGGCGGTGAAGTCCGGCGACGGCCTGTTCACCACCTTCTGCATCAGCCCCTACTCGCGCCACCTGGCCCGCTGGTGCGCCCGCCGGGGCCTCACGCCGAACCAGGTCACCACCGCCTCGCTGCTCACCGCGCTGATCGCGGCCGGCTGCGCGGCCACCGGCGTCCGCGCCGGGTTCGTCGCGGCCGGCGTCCTGCTGATCGCCTCCTTCGTGCTGGACTGCACCGACGGCCAGCTCGCCCGCTACTCCCTGCAGTACTCCACGCTCGGCGCCTGGCTGGACGCCACCTTCGACCGGGCCAAGGAGTTCGCCTTCTACGCCGGACTGGCGCTCGGCGCGGCCCGCGGCGGCGACGACGTGTGGGCGCTCGCGCTCGGCGCCATGGTCCTGCAGACCTGCCGGCACATGGTGGACTTCGCGTTCATCGAGGCCACCGCCGACGACGCGACGGGTGCCGGCAGTCCCACCGCGGCCCTGTCCGACCGGCTCGACCGGGTCGGATGGACGGTGTGGGTGCGCCGGGTGATCATCCTGCCCATCGGCGAACGCTGGGCCATGATCGCCGTACTGACCGCGTTCACCGGCCCCCGCACCACGTTCCTGGCGCTGATCGCCTGGATGGCCTTCGCCGCCGCCTACACCACGGCGGGCCGGGTGCTGCGCTCCGTGCGGCGCCCGGCGCCCCGCTCCGACCGTGCGCGGCAGGCCCTGGCCGACCTGACCGACACCGGCCCCCTCGCCGAACGCGCCGCCCTCGCGCTGCGCGAGCGGATCCGGGTGCCCGCGGTGCCGGCCGCCGCCCTCGGCGCGCTGCTGGTGGTCCTGTCCGCCGCGTTCACCGGCCCCGGCTGGGCCACCGTGGCCTGCGCCGTCGCCTACACCGTCCTGTCCGGCGCCGCCGTCGCCCGCCCGCTCGGAGGGCCCCTCGACTGGCTCGTTCCGCCGTTGTTCCGGGCGGCCGAGTACGGCACCGTCCTGGTACTGGCGGCCGAAGTCGACGGAAACGGAGTGCTACCGGCGGCTTTCGGGCTGGTGGGTGCGGTCGCCTACCATCACTACGACACGGTGTACCGCATCCGCGGTGGCGCCGGAGCGCCCCCGGCCCGGCTGGTCCGCGCCACCGGTGGGCACGAGGGCCGGACGCTGCTCGTCACCGTCCTGGCCGCGCTGCTCACCGCCTCGCACTTCAAGGCCGCGCTCACGGCCCTGGCCGTGGCCGTCGCCGCGCTGGTGCTCGCCGAGAGCATCCGCTTCTGGGTGGCCGCCCACAAGGGCGGCGCGCCCGCCGTACACGACGAAGGAGAAACCGCATGATCGGCCTCGTGCTGGCGGCCGGCGCCGGAAGGCGTCTGCGCCCCTACACCGACACCCTGCCCAAGGCGCTGGTGCCGGTGGGGCCCGAGGGCGCGGAGGACGGGATCACCGTCCTCGACCTGGCGCTCGGCAACTTCGCCGAGGTCGGACTGACCGAGGTCGCGGTCATCGTCGGCTACCGCAAGGAGGCCGTGTACGAGCGCAAGGAGGCCCTGGAGCGGAAGTACGGCCTCACCATCACCCTGATCGACAACGACAAGGCCGAGGAGTGGAACAACGCCTACTCCCTGTGGTGCGGCCGCGACGCGCTCAAGGACGGCGTGATCCTCGCCAACGGCGACACCGTCCACCCGGTCTCCGTGGAGAAGACGCTGCTGGCCGCCCGGGGCGACGGCAAGCGGATCGTGCTCGCCGTCGACACGGTCAAGGACCTGGCCGACGAGGAGATGAAGGTCGTCGTCGACGCCGAGCACGGCGTCCGGAAGATCACCAAGCTGATGGACCCGTCCGAGGCCACCGGCGAGTACATCGGGGTCACCCTCATCGAGGGCGAGGCGGCCCCCGACCTGGTCGACGCGCTGCGCACGGTGTGGGAGGCCGACCCGCAGCAGTTCTACGAGCACGGCTACCAGGAACTCGTCAACCGGGGCTTCCGCATCGACGTGGCGCCCATCGGGGACGTGCCGTGGGTCGAGATCGACAACCACGACGACCTTGCCCGGGGACGGGAGATCGCGTGCCGGTACTGACCCGCCTCATCCCCTCGCCGGTCGTCGTGGACATCCGCCCGGCCGCCCTGGACGATCTGGCCTGCGTGCTGGCCGACGAGCGGATCTCGCCCTCCGGCAAACTCGCCGTCGCCGTCAGCGGCGGCTCCGGCGCCAGGCTCCGCGAGCGGGTCGCGCCGCAACTGCCGGGCGCCGACTGGTACGAGGTCGGCGGCGGCACCCTGGACGACGCCATCCGGCTGGCCGATGAGATGAAGGGCGGCCACTACGACGCGGTCGTCGGCCTGGGCGGCGGCAAGATCATCGACTGCGCGAAGTTCGCCGCCGCCAGGATCGGCCTGCCGCTGGTCGCGGTACCCACCAACCTGGCGCACGACGGACTGTGCTCCCCGGTCTCCACCCTCGACAACGACGCCGGCCGCGGCTCCTACGGAGTTCCCAACCCGATCGCCGTCGTGATCGACCTGGACGTCATCCGCGACGCACCGGTCCGGTACGTGCGGGCCGGCATCGGCGACGCGGTCTCCAACATCTCCGCCATCCGGGACTGGGAGCTGTCCAACCGGGTCAACGGCGAGAAGATCGACGGGCTGGCCGCCGCGATGGCCCGGCAGGCGGGCGAGGCGGTGCTGCGCCACCCCGGCGGCGTCGCGGACAACGATTTCCTCCAGGTGCTGGCCGAGGCGCTGGTGCTCAGCGGCGTCGCGATGTCCGTCTCGGGCGACTCGCGGCCCTCCTCCGGCGCCTGCCACGAGATCAACCACGCCTTCGACCTGCTGCATCCGCAGCGGGCCGCCGCCCACGGCGAGCAGTGCGGACTCGGCGCGGCCTTCGCGATGTGGCTGCGCGGCGCACACGAGGAGTCGGTCCACATGGCCCACGTGCTGCGCCGGCACGGGCTGCCGGTGCGCGTCGAGGAGATCGGCTTCAACGCCCAGGAGTTCGCCGAGGTGGTGGAGTTCGCCCCCCGGACCCGCCCCGGCCGCTACACCATTCTCGAACACGTCGACCTCAAAACCGAACAGATCAAGGACACCTACACCGACTATGTCAAGGCCATCGGTAGCTGAACTCCGCCCGGTCGTCCACCCCGCCGGGGTGAAGGACCGGCGCAGCGGTGAGCACTGGGCGGGACGCCTCTACATGCGCGAGGTGTCCCTGCGCGTCGACCGCTACCTGGTGAACACCTCGGTGACGCCCAACCAGCTCACCTACCTGATGACCGTCTGCGGTGTGCTGGCGGCCCCGGCGCTGCTGGTGCCGGGGATCGCGGGCGCCGTCCTCGGCGTGCTGATGGTGCAGCTGTACCTGCTGCTGGACTGCGTCGACGGGGAGATCGCCCGCTGGAAGCAGCAGTACTCGCTCGGCGGGGTGTACCTGGACCGCGTCGGCGCCTACCTGACCGACGCGGCCGTGCTGGTCGGCCTCGGCCTGCGCGCCGCGGACGTGTGGGGGAGCGCCGACTGGCTGTGGGCCTTCCTCGGCACGCTGGCCGCGCTCGGCGCGATCCTCATCAAGGCCGAGACCGATCTCGTCGGGGTCGCCCGCCACCAGGCCGGGATGGAGCCGGTCAAGGAGTCCGCCGCCGAGCCGCGGTCCTCCTCGATGGCGCTGGCCCGCCGGGCCGCGGCCGCGCTCAAGTTCCACCGCCTGATCCTGGGGATCGAGGCCTCGCTGCTGATCCTCGTCCTGGCGATCGCGGACCAGGTGCGCGGCGACCTGTTCTTCACCCGGCTCGGCACCGCCGTGCTCGCCGCGATCGCCCTGCTGCAGACGCTGCTGCACCTGGTGTCCGTGCTGGTGTCGAGCAGGCTCCGGTGAGCGCGGTGAAGGTCGGTGCGGTCGTCATCACCATGGGCAACCGCCCCGAGGAGCTGCGGGCGCTGCTCGACTCGGTCGCCCGGCAGGACGGGGACCCCGTCGAGGTGGTCGTGGTGGGCAACGGCTCGCCGGTGCCCGACGTCCCCGAGGGCGTGCGCACGGTGGAACTCCCGGAGAACCTCGGCATCCCCGGTGGCCGCAACGCCGGCATCGAGGCCTTCGGGCCGGGCGGCCGGGACGTCGACATCCTGCTCTTCCTCGACGACGACGGGCTCCTCGCCCGCACCGACACCGCCCTGCTGTGCCGCGAGGCGTTCGCCGCCGACCCGCGGCTGGGCATCGTCGGCTTCCGCATCGCCGACCCGGACACCGGCCTCACCCAGCGGCGCCACGTCCCCCGGCTGCGCGCCGCCGACCCGATGCGCTCCTCGCGGGTGACCACCTTCCTCGGCGGCGCGAACGCCGTGCGCACCCGGGTGTTCGCAGAGGTCGGGGGGTTGCCGGAAGCCTTCTTCTACGCCCATGAGGAGACCGACCTGGCCTGGCGGGCGCTGGACGCCGGCTGGACGATCGACTACCGGGCCGACATGGTGCTGCACCACCCCACGACCGCCCCTTCCCGGCACGCGGTCTACCACCGTATGGTCGCCCGCAACCGGGTGTGGCTGGCCCGCCGGAACCTGCCCGCCCCGCTGGTCCCCGTCTACCTGGGGGTGTGGCTGCTGCTCACCCTGGTGCGCCGCCCCTCCCGCCCGGCGCTGAGGGCGTGGTTCGGCGGGTTCCGGGAGGGCTGGGCCGCTCCGTGCGGTCCGCGACGGCCCATGAAATGGCGTACCGTGTGGCGGCTCACTCGGCTGGGCCGCCCCCCGATCATCTGACAAGCTTGTCCCCGAGGGCACCCGTCCCCCGGCTGTCCGGGGGTCGCGCCCGCCGTGCAGATCGAAGACGAAAGTGTCCATTTGTGAGTGAGAGAAGCAACGACGGCGGACTCCTGCTGAGCCCTGGCGCGTCACCCGATGCCGGGCTCCCCGCGGCGGACCTCGCCGCGAAGCACGGGCTGACCGTGAGCGGCGCGCGGCCCTCCCTCGGCGCCTACGTCCGCCAGCTCTGGGGCCGGCGTCACTTCATCCTCGCCTTCTCCTCGGCGAAGCTCACGGCCCAGTACAGCCAGGCCAAGCTGGGGCAGCTGTGGCAGGTCGCCACCCCGCTGCTGAACGCGGGCGTCTACTTCCTGATCTTCGGCCTGATCCTGGGGGCGGACCGGGGCATGGCCAAGGGTGTCTACATACCCTTTCTGGTGACCGGGATCTTCGTCTTCACCTTCACGCAGAGCTCGGTGATGAGCGGGGTCCGGGCGATCTCCGGGAACCTCGGGCTGGTGCGCGCCCTGCACTTCCCGCGTGCCGCCCTGCCCATCTCCTTCGCGCTGCAGCAGCTCCAGCAACTGCTCTACTCGATGGTCGTCCTGGTCCTCATCGTGATCGCGTTCGGCAGCTACCCGGACGCCTCCTGGGCGCTGGTCGTCCCCGTGCTGGCCCTGCAGTTCCTGTTCAACACGGGCCTGGCACTGGTCTGCGCCCGGGCCGGCGCCAAGACGCCCGACCTCGCGCAGCTCATGCCCTTCGTGATGCGCACCTGGATGTACGCCTCCGGGGTCATGTTCTCCATCCGGATCATGCTGCAGGACAAGCCGCAGTGGATCTCGGACGTCCTGCAGTGGAACCCGGCCGCGGTCTACATGGACCTGATGCGCTACTCCCTCATCGAGGGCTACGGGGCCGGCAACCTCCCTCCCCACGTCTGGGCGGTCGCCTGCGGCTGGGCGGTGCTGTGCGCGGTCGGCGGGTTCGTCTACTTCTGGAAGGCGGAGGAGAGGTACGGCCGTGGCTGAGCCGGCCGCCGAGGCGCCGGTGCCCACCGTCATCGCCGACGAGGTCCACATCGTGTACCGGGTCAACGGCGCCAAGACGGGCAAGGGCAGTGCCACCGCCGCCCTGAGCCGCATCCTCAAGCGCGGCGAGGAGCGGGGGGTCCGCAAGGTCCACGCGGTGCGCGGGGTTTCCTTCGTCGCCTACCGGGGCGAGGCGATCGGCCTGATCGGCTCCAACGGCTCCGGCAAGTCCACCCTGCTGCGGGCCATCGCCGGACTGCTGCCCACCGAGAGCGGCCGGGTCTACACCGACGGCCAGCCCTCGCTGCTCGGCGTCAACGCGGCCCTGATGAGCGACCTGACCGGGGAGCGCAACGTGATCCTGGGCGGCCTGGCCATGGGCATGTCGCGCGAAGAGGTCAGGGAGCGCTACCAGGGCATCGTCGACTTCTCCGGCATCAACGACAAGGGCGACTTCATCACCCTGCCGATGCGCACCTACTCCTCCGGCATGTCCGCCCGCCTGCGCTTCTCCATCGCGGCCGCCAAACGCCACGACGTGCTGATGATCGACGAGGCGCTCGCCACCGGTGACGCCAGGTTCCAGAAGCGCTCCGAGGAGCGCATCCGGGAGCTGCGCCAGGAGGCCGGCACGGTCTTCCTGGTCAGCCACAGCAACAAGTCCATCCGCGACACCTGCGACCGCGTGCTGTGGTTGGAACGCGGTGAACTGCGCATGGACGGCCCCACGGAAGAGGTGCTGGGGGAGTACGAGAAGTTCACGGCCAAGTGAACCCGTCCCGCGGGCCCCGCCGGAACTGCTCCGGCGGGGCCCGCGTCCGCAAAAGATGCGCCAACTCCGTTTTTCCTTAGGAATCTTGGAGCCAATCGGTGTGTTCTTGTGATGCGCAGGACACCCCTGCGGGCCACGCTGCGTTGTACAACGTAAGCTGGACCGGTCCCCAAAGGCGGCAAGTGGGGAGATAATGCGCGACACCCTCCGGCGGGAACCCCCGTCGACGGCTCGGCGGCGTGTCCGAAATAGTGTGTATTGGGTCAGCAGTGTAGAACGGGAGATGTGACGGCAATGGGTATGGAAACTCCCCAGCTCACCGCAGCATGTGCCGTCCCCGCCCCAGGCAGCGTGCGGTGACGGGCACAGCGGGAACGACAGGCGCGGCGGGGACGCTGCGCGCGCGCACCGGCGACCCGGCGCACGGCACGCTCGCCAAGGCCGCGGACGAGAACTTCCCCGTGGCCCCCTTCTTCCTCCCCCGGGCCTGGCGCCACGACCTCATGGCCGTCTACGGCTTCGCCCGCCTCGTGGACGACATCGGCGACGGCGACCTCGCCCCCGGTGGCGCCGACGCGCGCATCCTCGGCGTCGACGCCGACCTGGCCGGCGACCGGTCGGTCCTGCTGGACGCGTTCGAGGCCGACCTGCGCCGCGTCTTCGCGGGCACGCCCCGCCACCCGCTGCTGCGCCGCCTGCAGCCGACCGTCCGGCGCTGCTCCCTGACCCCCGAGCCGTTCCTCGGCCTGATCGCGGCCAACCGCCAGGACCAGCTCGTACGGCGCTACGAGACCCACGACGACCTCCTCGCCTACTGCGAACTGTCCGCCAACCCCGTCGGCCGCCTGGTGCTCGCCGTCACCGGCACCACCACTCCGGAGCGGGTCCGGCTCTCCGACGCGATCTGCACTGCCCTGCAGATCGTCGAGCACCTCCAGGACGTGGCCGAGGACCTCGGCCGCGACCGGATCTACCTGCCGGCCGAGGACCTGAAGCGCTTCCACGTCCGGGAAGCCGACCTCGCCGCGGACAGCGCGAGCGCCTCCGTCCGCGCCCTGATCGCGTACGAGGCGCAACGCGCCCGCGAACTGCTGAATGAAGGAGCCCCCCTCGTGGGTAGCGTCAACGGCAGGTTGAAGCTGCTGCTCGCAGGGTTCGTGGCAGGGGGAAGGGCGGCCATCCGGGCGATCGCCGCCGCCGAATACGACGTACTTCCCGGCCCGCCCAAGCCCGGCAAGATCCGGCTGCTGCACGAGGTGGGCGTGACTCTGCGAGGAGAGGGGTGATCCGGATCGTGGAGTTGCCACCACCCGTGTCCGCACCGGTACTCGCCGCATACAGCTACTGCGAGGCCGTCACCGGACAGCAGGCCCGTAACTTCGCCTACGGGATCAGGCTGCTGCCCACACCCAAGCGCCGGGCCATGTCGGCGCTGTACGCGCTCTCCCGGCGCGTCGACGACATCGGCGACGGCGCGCTCGGCGACGACGTGAAGGCCGCGAGGCTCCAGGACACCCGGACCCTGCTGGCCCGGGTCCGGGCCGGCGAGGTCGACGAGGACGACACCGACCCGGTCGCCGTCGCCCTCACCCATGCCGCCGAGCACTTCCCGATCCCGCTCGACGGGCTCGACGAGCTCATCGACGGCGTCCTGATGGACGTGCGCGGCGAGACCTACGAGACCTGGGACGACCTCAAGGTGTACTGCCGCTGCGTGGCCGGGGCCATCGGCCGGCTCTCGCTCGGCGTCTTCGGCACCCAGCCGGAGGCGCCCGGAGTCGAGCGCGCGGCCGAGTACGCCGACACCCTCGGCCTCGCCCTGCAGCTCACCAACATCCTCCGGGACGTGCGCGAGGACGCCGAAGGCGGCCGCACCTACCTGCCGGCCGACGACCTCGCCAAGTTCGGCTGCTCCGCGGGCTTCCGCGCACCGACCCCGCCGGAGGGCTCGGACTTCTCGGGCCTGGTGCACTTCGAGGTGCGGCGGGCCCGGGCGCTCTTCGCCGAGGGCTACCGGCTGCTGCCCATGCTCGACCGGCGCAGCGGCGCCTGCGTCGCCGCCATGGCGGGCATCTACCGCCGCCTGCTCGACCGCATCGAGCGCGACCCCGAGGCCGTGCTGCGCGGCCGGGTCTCGCTGCCCGGCCGGGAGAAGGCCTACGTCGCCGTCCGCGGTCTGTCCGGCCTGGACACGCGCACCGTGTCCCGGCAGACGGTCAGGAGGCGCGCCTGATGGAGCAGCCGGTCCATGCCGACGCCGGCTGCGGCGAGCGGCGGGCAACCCTCCGGTGGCGGGCGGCGTCCCTGACTGAGACGGTCGGTTGTGCACGGTGCACAGACCACGACCGCCGCACAGGGGAGGGCGCACGATGACCCAGGGCAAGAGACCCCAGGGGCAGCCCGCGGACCGTCCGGGGCCGGGTCGGCACGCCGTCGTCGTCGGTGGCGGGCTGGCCGGCACGACCGCCGCGCTGGCGCTCGCCGACGCGGGCGTGCACGTCACCCTGCTGGAGGGCCGCCCCCGGCTGGGCGGCCTGGCCTTCTCCTTCAGCCGCGGCGGGCTCACCGTCGACAACGGACAGCACGTCTATCTGCGCTGCTGCACCGCCTACCGCTGGTTCCTCGACCGGATCGAGGGAGCGGAGCTGGCACCGCTGCAGAATCGACTCGACGTGCCCGTCCTGGACGCCGCCGCACCCGAGGGCCGGCGGCTGGGGCGGCTGCGCCGCGACGCGCTTCCCGTGCCGCTCCACCTCGGCCGCAGCCTCGCCGGCTACCCGCACCTCTCGCTCGCCGAACGCGCCAGGGTGGGGCGTGCCGCACTCGCCCTGCGCGGACTCGACCTCAACGACCCGGCACTGGACGAGCGGGACTTCGGCAGCTGGCTGGCCGCGCACGGCCAGTCGGCGCGCGCCGTCGAGGCCCTGTGGGACCTGGTCGGCGTCGCCACGTTGAACGCGGCCGCGTCCGACACCTCACTCGGACTCGCCGCGATGGTGTTCAAGACCGGCCTGCTGTCCGACCCGGCGGCGGCCGACATCGGCTGGGCCCGTGTCCCGCTGGGCGAGCTGCACGACCGGCTCGCCCGCAAGGCGCTCGACTCCGCGGGCGTGCGCACCGCGCTGCGTTCACGCGTCACCTCCGTCCATACAGACGTCGACGGACGCTGGAGCGTTCAGATCCCCGGCGAGACGCTCACCGCCGACGCGGTCGTCCTCGCCGTACCGCAGCGGGAGACCCACGGCCTGCTGCCCCCGGGAGCCCTCGACGCCCCCGAACGGCTGCTGGAGATCGGCACCGCACCGATCCTCAACGTCCACGTCGTCTACGACCGGCCGGTGCTGAACACCCCCTTCCTCGCCGCGCTCGGCACCCCCGTGCAGTGGGTGTTCGACCGCACCGAGGCCTCCGGGCTGCGCGGCGGCCAGTACCTGGCGCTCTCCCAGTCGGCGGCACAGCACGAGATCGACGAACCCGTCGCCGTGCTGCGCGAGCGGTACCTGGCGGAGCTGGAGAGGCTGATCCCGGGTACCCGCGGCGCCATGGTGAGGGACTTCTTCGTGACCAGGGAGCGCACCGCCACGTTTGCCCCCGCCCCGGGCGTCGGGCGCCTGCGCCCCGGCGCCCGCACCAATGTCCCCGGCCTGTACCTGGCCGGAGCGTGGACCGCCACCGGGTGGCCCGCGACCATGGAGAGTGCGGTCCGCAGCGGCGTGAGCGCGGCCGACGCCGCACTCGGCGCCCTCGGCCGGCCCCGCCCCCGACGGCTCTTCGCGTGCGAGGAGGCTGCGTGATGCTGGATCAGCGCGGCACGGAGGGCCCCCGCACCCCCGGTACCGCAACAAGAGGAGAGACTGTGCCCACTGTGCCCCCGGCCGAGACGGCCGCTCGGAGGTCCGCGGTGGACGTGACCGCGCTGCTGGAGCGCGGCCGGACACTCGCCACGCCGGTGCTGCGGGCGGCCGTCGACCGGCTGGCGCCCCCCATGGACACCGTTGCCGCGTACCACTTCGGCTGGATCGACGTGGCGGGCAACCCCGCCTCCGGCGACGGCGGAAAGGCCGTGCGCCCGGCCCTGGCCGTGCTGTCCGCCGAGGTCACCGGCGCGGCGCCGGAGACCGGCGTACCGGGCGCGGTCGCCGTGGAGCTGGTCCACAACTTCTCCCTCCTGCACGACGACCTGATGGACGGCGACGAGCAGCGCCGCCACCGCGACACGGTGTGGAAGGTGCACGGACCCGCCCAGGCCATCCTGGTCGGCGACGCCCTGTTCGCGCTCGCGGGCGAGGTCCTGCTGGAACTCGGCACCGTCGAGGCCGGCCGCGCCGCGCGCCGCCTCACCCGCGCCAGCCGGGCCCTGATCGACGGTCAGGCGCAGGACATGTCCTACGAGCACCGGGACCGGGTCACCGTCGAGGAGTGCCTGGAGATGGAGGGCAACAAGACCGGCGCCCTGCTCGCCTGCGCCAGCTCCATCGGCGCGGTGCTCGGCGGCGCCGACGACGCCACCGCCGACGCCCTGGAGAAGTACGGCCACCACCTCGGCCTCGCCTTCCAGGCCGTCGACGACCTCCTGGGCATCTGGGGCGACCCGGAGTCCACCGGCAAGCAGACCTGGAGCGACCTGCGCCAGCGCAAGAAGTCACTGCCGGTCGTGGCCGCGCTCCAGGCCGACAACGCTGCGGCCCGGCGGCTCGGGGAACTCCTCGCCGCCGACGCCAAGGCGAGCGACTTCGCCGACTTCTCCGAGGAGGAGTTCGCGGAGCGCGCCCGCCTCATCGAGGAGGCCGGCGGACGCGGGTGGACCGCCGAGGAGGCGCGCCGCCAGCACACCACCGCGATCGCGGCCCTCGACGCCGTCGACATGCCCGAGCGGGTCCGGGAGCGGTTCACCGCACTCGCCGACTTCGTCGTCGTCCGGAAGAGATGAGCGCTATCGGACGAACACACCTCGCGTAGTCGCCGGCCGGTGCGCTCCACGCTCACGGCACCGGCCGACGGCGGACCCACAGCAGACGCTCGACTTGCACGACTGCACGAAGGGGAAGCCATGACAGCGACGACCGACGGAAGCACCGGGGCACTGCCGTCCCGCGCTGCCGCGGCCAGCGAAAGCGACACCGACACTCCTGAGGCCGCCGACACTCCCGAGGCCGCCGGCGGCCCGCGGGCCGCCCGGCGCGCCGTCCACCGCGCGACGGACTACCTGCTCTCCCGGCAGGACGCCCAGGGCTGGTGGAAGGGCGACCTGGAGACCAACGTCACCATGGACGCCGAGGACCTGCTGCTCCGGCAGTTCCTGGGAATCCTCGACGAGGACACCACCCGCGCCGCCGCTCTCTTCATCCGCGGCGAGCAGCGCGAGGACGGCACCTGGGCCACCTTCTACGGCGGCCCCGGTGAACTGTCCACCACCGTCGAAGCCTACGTCGCGCTCCGGCTGGCCGGAGACGAACCCGAAGCACCGCACATGGCGAAGGCCTCCGCCTGGATCCGCGAGCACGGCGGCATCGCCTCCGCCCGGGTCTTCACCCGGATCTGGCTGGCCCTGTTCGGCTGGTGGAAGTGGGAGGACCTGCCCGAACTGCCGCCCGAGCTGATCTGGTTCCCCAGCTGGTTCCCGCTCAACATCTACGACTTCGGCTGCTGGGCGCGGCAGACCATCGTGCCGCTGACCATCGTCTCCGCCAAGCGGCCGGTACGGCCGGCGCCCTTCCCGCTGGACGAGCTGCACACGGACCCCGCCAACCCCAACCCGCCCGTGCCGCTCGCACCCGCGGTCAGCTGGGACGGCGCCTTCCAGCGGCTCGACAGGACACTGCACGCCCTGCGCAGAGCGGTGCCCCGGGGTCTGCGCAGGAGCGCGATGAACGACGCGGCCCGCTGGATCATCGAGCGGCAGGAGAACGACGGCTGCTGGGGCGGTATCCAGCCCCCCGCCGTCTACTCCGTCATCGCGCTGTACCTCGTCGGCTACGACCTCGAACACCCCGTGATGCGCGAGGGAATCGCCTCGCTGGACCGTTTCGCCGTCCGGCGCGAGGACGGCGCCCGGATGATCGAGGCATGCCAGTCGCCGGTGTGGGACACCTGCCTGGCCACCATCGCACTCGCCGACGCCGGGCTGCCCGCCGACCATCCGCAACTGGTCAAGGCCGCCGACTGGATGCTCGGCGAGGAGATCGTCCGGCCCGGGGACTGGGCGGTGCGCCGTCCCCATCTCCCGCCCGGTGGCTGGGCGTTCGAGTTCCACAACGACAACTACCCCGACATCGACGACACCGCCGAGGTCGTCCTCGCGCTGCGCCGGGTGCGCCACCACGACCCGGAGCGGCTGGAGAAGGCCATCGCGCGCGGGGTCCGGTGGAACCTGGGCATGCAGTCCCGCAACGGCGGCTGGGGCGCCTTCGACGTCGACAACACCAGCCCCTTCCCCAACCGGCTCCCCTTCTGCGACTTCGGAGAGGTCATCGACCCGCCGTCCGCGGACGTCACCGCGCACGTGGTGGAGATGCTCGCCGTCGAGGGACTCGCCCACGACCCGCGCACCCGGCGCGGCGTCCAGTGGCTGCTCGACGAACAGGAGCCGGACGGCTCCTGGTTCGGACGCTGGGGAGTCAACTACATCTACGGCACCGGCTCCGCCGTACCGGCCCTGGTCGCCGCGGGACTGCCCGGTTCGCACCCGGCCGTCCGCCGCGCGGTGGCCTGGCTCGAACGGGTCCAGAACGACGACGGCGGCTGGGGAGAGGACCTCCGCTCGTACCGGGACTCCACCGCGTGGAGCGGGCGGGGCGCCTCCACCGCCTCGCAGACCGCGTGGGCGCTGATGGCCCTGCTGGCCGCGGGGGAGCGGGAGTCCGCGGCCGTGGAGCGCGGCGTCGCCTGGCTGGCCGCCACCCAGCGCGAGGACGGCTCCTGGGACGAGCCGTACTTCACCGGCACCGGCTTCCCCTGGGACTTCTCCATCAACTACCACCTCTACCGCCAGGTGTTCCCGCTCACCGCGCTCGGCCGGTACCTGAACGGCGAACCGTTCGCTCCCGCGTCCGCGCACGGCAGGCCCGCCGCGGTGAGCCGACCGGCCGCCAGGCCGGTCGCCGAGGCCAAGGGGAACTGATGGCCGCACAGCCCGTCCCGGCCGCTCCGCTGCTGATCGCCTGCGCCCTCGGCATCGAGCACCTCGCCCTGCGCGGCCGCGACCGCGGCGAGCCCTGCGGGCCCGTCACCGTGCTGCGCACCGGAATGGGCCCCGGGGCAGCGGAGAAGGCGGTCGACCGGGCGCTGGCCGACCCGGCGTTCGCCGACGCCGCCGTCCTCGCCACCGGCTTCTGCGCGGGACTCGCCCCCGGCATGCACCCGGGCGACCTCGTCGTCGCCGAGGAGACCCGGGACCCGCGGCGCACGGTCGCCTGCGCCGGCACCGAACTGCTCGTCAAGGAACTCACCCGCACACTGCCCGGACGCACCGTGCACACCGGCCCGCTCACCGGCTCCGACCACGTGGTCCGCGGCCCGGAGCGGTCCGACCTGCTCGCCACCGGCGCGATCGCCGCCGACATGGAGTCGGCCGCCACCCTGCTGAGCGCGGTGCGCTCCGGCGAGCGCCCCGTTGCGGCCGTCCGGGTGGTCGTGGACGCCCCCGAACACGAACTCGTACGGATCGGCACGGTCCGCGGTGGAATATCGGCATTCCGTGTTCTCCGTTCTGTCCTCCCTACTTTCTTCGAATGGCACCGCAATGTGCTGCTCCCCCGGAGGTGAGCAAGATGGCCATGCCGCTGCGCCAGTCCATCAAGGTGGCCACATACCTGGCCGAACAGAAAGTACGCCGCCGGGACAAGTTCCCGCTGATCGTTGAACTCGAGCCGCTGTTCGCCTGCAACCTCAAATGTGAGGGCTGCGGCAAGATCCAGCACCCGGCCGGTGTGCTCAAGCAGCGCATGCCCGTCGCACAGGCCGTGGGCGCGGTGCTCGAGTCCGGGGCCCCGATGGTGTCGATCGCCGGCGGCGAGCCCCTGATGCATCCGCAGATCGACGAGATCGTGCGCCAGCTGGTCGCCAAACGGAAGTTCGTCTTCCTGTGCACCAACGCCATGCTGCTGCGCAAGAAGATGGACAAGTTCCGGCCCTCCCCCTACTTCGCCTTCGCCGTGCACATCGACGGACTGCGCGAGCGGCACGACGAGTCGGTGGCGAAGGAGGGCGTCTTCGACGAGGCCGTGGAGGCCATCAAGGAGGCCAAGCGGCGCGGCTTCCGGGTGACCACCAACTCGACCTTCTTCAACACCGACACCCCGCAGACCATCGTCGAGGTCCTGAACTTCCTCAACGACGACCTCGAGGTGGACGAGATGATGATCTCGCCCGCCTACGCCTACGAGAAGGCTCCCGACCAGGAGCACTTCCTGGGTGTGGAGCAGACCCGGGAGCTGTTCAGGAAGGCGTTCGCGGGCGGGAACCGGCGCCGCTGGCGACTCAACCACTCCCCGCTGTTCCTCGACTTCCTCGAGGGCAAGGTGGACTTCCCGTGCACCGCGTGGGCCATCCCGAACTACTCGCTGTTCGGCTGGCAGCGCCCCTGCTACCTGATGAGCGACGGCTACGTGCCGACGTACCGCGAACTCATCGAGGACACCGACTGGGACAAGTACGGCCGCGGCAAGGACCCGCGCTGCGCCAACTGCATGGCGCACTGCGGGTACGAGCCCACCGCGGTACTGGCCACCATGGGGTCGCTGAAGGAGTCCCTGCGCGCCATGCGCGAGACCGTCTCCGGAAACCGGGAGTGAGGCCATGACAGCCGTTCCGCTCGGCGTCCCCGAGGTTCCGGCCCGCCCGCTCGCCGAGCGCCGCAGGAGCCGGCGGATCCAGGTGGGGTCGGTGCCGGTGGGTGGTGAT